>JANSXJ010000048.1 GCA_024743015.1 Hyphomonas sp.
CTGGACTGCTCGTCGCTGCTGCCCTGACCGTCGCTGCTTTCGCAAGTGTCAAAGACGACGGCGTAAAGCTCGCAGCTGGCGGTGTTGAAATGACGCTCAACGCTTCGTTCGACAAGGGATTGATGATCAGTTTCATCGCTCCGGAATAGAGCACTTTCCGAACTCCTGTTTCGGTGAAACCCTCTCTCTCCCTGAACGCACACTTGAGAGCATCGGACCAGGATTAAGCACCCCACTCAGATGGGGGGAAAGTCTCGCAGCGCGCTGTGGGGCTTTCCGGCATAGAAGATACGCAGGTGGCGGGTTTTTTTGTAGATCGCCGCGAATTAGTTCCCATCCAATGGTGGATATCGACCGGCGCAGTCTCCGATTGGTGACAAACACGCCGTGTAGGCCGCGCGCATGGATGCCATACAAACCGCATAGTCACGCGAGGTTTCTAGAACCTCGTTTCCAAATCCCGTCCTTGGCTGATGGTTTCGATCGCACCAAGCCGCGTCACGAATGTATTGAAATCTACAGCTGTTGAAACACTGCTGCCTTTGATCAGGCGGCAGGCTCCCCCGCTCGGTTTCCCAATCATACTGCATTTGTGAGAAGTCCAGGAATTGTTGATCAATCAACCGTTCCAAATCAGATGGCCCAGCATCGCAGTTAGCTCCCAGACAGGTCGTTTGGGCGATTGATTGCGGGCTTAAGTAAAAAATGAATGCAAAAAAACCAAAAGAAATTATTTTCATCATAATACGATCAAATATAATATAAAGATCATTCTATTTCACTAAAATAGACGCAAATCAAGTATTCGGTATACAAAGTGGAAGATTTCTGAATAATCGGAGCGTAATAAACGGCGACTCCCGGAAAGTGCGCAGCACTCATCCGGGACCTAGCGGGTCTGGGTCTCGTCACGAAGTGACTTTTTCCAGCGGTTCGAACGGACCTCGTATTAACCCTTCTATCATCGAGATTTATCTCACCTTCACCTCTCTGAGCTATCGCTGATGCGACACCGGTTTGTGTGGCTTAGTGTTGAGGGTGAACATCATGAATCTGGACTTCAAACAGGCCAGTTGGATCAATCCGGAGCGCATCGAGCGCGTCGCCCTCATTTTTCTCCTCTTCGGAATAGCCGCGACGATCGCGTTGATCGCAACCTCTAATGGTGGTCTCGACATTTTTGGGCGACCGCTCGGCACAGACTTTTCCAATGTTTATTCAGCGGGGCAAATGGTTTTGGATGGCCGGGATGCCGTCGCTTATGTGCCGGTCGAACAGGAGAAAGTGCAACAAGCCTTTTTCAATGACCCAGAGGTGCCATTCTATGCCTGGCACTATCCACCTTTCTTTCTGATCGTTGCGGCTGGGCTTGCGGTTTTGCCGTATACGCTGAGCTGGCTGACCTGGATGGCGGCGACGCTGCCGCTTTATTTTGTGGCCATGCGTCGGATTATCGGTGGCAAGACAGCAATGCTCGCCGCAATCGGGTTTCCGGCAGTCGCTGTCAATTTTCTGCACGGGCAAAATGGGTTCCTGACCGCGGCGTTGATCGCCGGGGCAATGCTGAGCTTGCGGTCTCGACCCCTCGCGGCGGGCCTTTTAATTGCGCTGCTCGCCTATAAGCCACAATTTGGCGTCTTGATTCCGATTGCACTGCTCGCGGGGGGCTATTATCGAACGTTTGTGGCGGCGGCGCTCACCCTTGCCGGGATGTGCGTGATCGCCACGCTGGCCTTTGGGACCGAGATCTGGCTGGCCTTTTACGAAAGTCGTCACTTCTCGCAGAATTTTATCCTGGAAGCAGGATCGACCGGCTGGCAAAAAATCCAGAGCATATTTTCAGCCGTGAGAATGTGGGGAGGCTCGGTTAGTCAGGCTTACTTTGTTCAGGCCTGTCTGGCACTTTTCCTGATCGTCTCCACCATCTGGATTTGGCGCAGCAAGGTCGATCATGATCTGAAGGCGGCGAGCCTAATCGTCGGATCTTTGCTGATCACGCCCTACATGCTCGACTATGATATGGTCGCGCTGGCGCCAGCCCTGCTGTTCGTGGCACGGTTCGGCATAAAGACAGCGTTCCTGCCCTATGAGCGGCTGCTATTGGCAATTATCTGGATGGCACCGGTTCTGACGCGGCCTGCAAATGAGTATCTTTTCGTGCCGATTGGATTGGTCTCCATGCTGGCGCTGTTCGGGCTCATTCTGTACAAGGCGGCGATGCAGCAGGCGACCCAATCCCTTGCGGTCTCGCCGGCTTAGTTCAACCAGCGGTATCTGTCGGAGCGGCAGATCAGAACGCCCATGGGTCGGAATTCACCCAACAATTAACCAAAAACGCCATTCTCACGCATCTGTGTGGTCGTTTTTTCATTTGTTTCGTGCCAAATGGCCTGGAAGTGGCATAAGTGTGTGGCATGTCAGATAAGCGTATTCTTCTGATCATTGGCGGGGGTATAGCCGCCTATAAGTCCTTGGAGCTCATTCGCGAGCTTTCGCGGCGCGGGATCGCGAGCCGCTGCATTGTCACCAAGGGCGGTCAGGAATTTGTCACGCCGCTATCCGTCTCTGCACTGTCCGGAGAGAAGGTGTTTACCGAACTCTTCGATCTCGATGATGAGGCCGACATGGGCCACATTCAGCTTTCGCGCTCTGCCGACCTGGTCGTGGTCTGTCCGGCGACGGCCGACCTGATGGCCAAGGCCGCTGCGGGTCTGGCCAATGATCTCGCCTCGACCACACTTCTCGCAACAGACAAACCGGTACTGATGGTGCCGGCGATGAATGTCCGCATGTGGGAGCATGCTGCGACCCAGCGCAATCTCGAAACGCTGCGCGCGGTTGGCGTTGAGGTCATGGACCCCGACGAAGGCGCAATGGCCTGCGGCGAGTTTGGACCCGGTCGCTTACCGGAACCGCTCGCGATTGCTGACCGGATCGAACAGAAACTGGCGGGCGGTGCGGTGCTTTACGGGCTGGACTCAAAGCCGCTTGCCGGACGTCACGTACTGGTAACGGCTGGGCCGACCCGCGAACCTCTGGACCCGGTCCGCTTTTTGTCCAACCATTCCAGCGGCAAGCAAGGCTATGCGATTGCTGGCGCGCTGGCGGCGGCAGGCGCGCGGGTTACGCTGGTCTCCGGGCCCGTCTCTGTGCCGGTGCCGCAAGGTGTCGATCTGGTGCCGATTGAGACCGCGCGCGAAATGCTGGAGGCCTGTGAAAGCGCGCTGCCAGCAGATGTGTTCATTTCCGTTGCCGCGGTAGCCGATTGGCGCCCGAGCCGTGCCGCAGCGAAGAAGATGAAATTGAAAGAGGGCGAAGGCGATCCGCATCCGACGCTCGAGCTTTCCGAAAACCCCGACATTCTCGCCACGCTGTCCCGCAAGAAGAAATGGCGTCCGGATCTGGTTATCGGCTTTGCGGCTGAGACCCATGATGTCGAGGATCTCGCCATCGCCAAACTGAAGCGCAAACGCTGCGACTGGATTGTCGCCAATGATGTCAGCGGTGATGTCATGGGCGGAGCGATGAACCAGGTGTCTCTGGTCACTCGGCAGGGGATCGAAGACCGCTGGCCGCGTATGACCAAGGAAGACGTCGCGGTTCGTCTGGTGGCGCGTATCGTCGATGAGTTTGACGACGAATCCGACCAGATCGCCGCGCAATAGGTTTGAGTCGCGAAAGGCCGCGGCCTGCCAGCCCACTCACAGAAATCGCCGCTCTCCCTTCCAGGCTCCGCTTGTGCTAGATTCTGTCCTGCATCGTGTGGGAGGACAGGATATGGCGCGCGCAATTCCGACAGATGAAACGCTACTGGCGATGATCTATAAGCGGCATTTGAAAGAATTTTCCGACTGGTCGGAGGAGAACAAGACGCGCGTTTCCAAGATCTGGGTGCCGATCGACATCGATGCCATGGCGAAGAAATATCGCTGCGACCCTGACCTGATCTTTGGCCGGCTCTATTATCACATGAACGAAAAATACGGTTCCAGCACGGGTGATGGCCAGGATGTGAATTTCTTCAATATGCGCCTCGCCAATGATCGCCACGTCGTGAACTTTCCCTTGCTGACCTCTGTGCTCGCAGACCTTCAGGACAATCGGAAACGCTTCATCATCTCCACCCGGCTCGCAGCGCTATCGCTGGTCGTGTCCGCGATTTCCATCGGAATTGCAGTGATGACCTAAGTTCGAGGGTTCGGGGCTGGCGCGATGCAACCCATTCAGGGGCTGAGCCAATTTCCGCTTTCGGCGTCGGAGGGGACGTAAAACACCACCGCTTATCCCGGGCTCGACCCGGGATTTCTATCGATGGCTTTAGGCTACGAGGCTGGAGATCCCGGCTTTCGCCGGGATCTGCGGATAGTATGAAAGCCTCATCCTGAGCGTGTCGAAGGACGAGGCAGGCTTCCCGGAGAGGGCAACGACTGGCCGCCGACACCTGCGCAGGCAGGTATCCATGGATGATTGGTGAACTCTGATCCCTAGGTCCCTGCCTGCGCAGGGACTGGCGGACTTAGGGCGCTCGGCCCTTGATCCTTCAGGTCCCCGATCCTTCGACAGGCTCAGGATGAGGGCCTGGGGGTTTATGCCCCCTCCTGACCCGTTGCAGCCATTCCGCACATCTCTTTTCCAACGCTATCTCTCTTTCAATTGCGCGCTTCACGTCGTCCTCGTCCTCCGTCCCACTTGACTCAAACCCCCGACTCCGTCGCTCTGCAAATCATGACTGATGTGACTGTTGCTGTGCGGCCCTTGCCGCATTTTGAGGGGCTGGATCTGCCCGCCTATGAAACTTTGGGCGCCGCTGGAATGGATGTCCGCGCGGCCGTTCCGGAAAGCGAACCGATGGTGCTGACGCCGGGAACTCGCATGATGGTGCCGACGGGATTGAGTGTTGCGATTCCGCAAGGCTATGAGATCCAGATGCGGCCGCGCTCAGGACTGGCGGCCAAGCACGGGATCACTTGTCTGAACACGCCCGGTACGATTGACAGCGATTATCGCGGCGAGCTGAAAGTCATTCTGATCAATCATGGCCAGGATGCGTTCACCATCGCGCGCGGTGAGCGGATTGGACAGATGGTGCTCGCCCCGGTCACGCGTATCGTCTGGGAGCAAGTCGCTACGCTCGACGAAACCGAGCGCGGCGCTGGCGGGTTCGGGTCGACCGGCAGATAATTCCTTGCGTTTTTGTCCAGACACGCTATATATCGAAAAACGATAAGAGTCAGGACAAAAAAATGGATATCGATAGCCCCTTCACGATGGTGGTGCTGATCGTGCTGATTGCCGTCGGCGCGGGAGTCATCAAGACCTGGATCGAGACGCGTGCCAATTCGACGGCGGACGAAGAAACCCGTCTGCGCATGGAAGATCTAGAACGCGAAGTTATTCGTTTGCGAGACCGCGTGAAGGTGCTGGAGAAGATCACGACCGATGGCGACAATCGCCTACGTGACGAGATTTCCCGGCTGGCTTAACGGTCTTCCGGCGCCTCAAAGCCCCTGCCGATAAGGTTTGCGGCGTAGGCAGAGACTGAAAATCCAACTATCCCAATTCCGGCCGCATAGAGCGTGGCGAGGTTCGTGTTGCAGCTCGGACCGCCCTCGGCGCAGCTGCCATAGTTCAGCGTGTAGAACATATAGATCGCTGTGAGCGCCGCGAATACAGCGAGGGCGAACAGCGCCCGCGACAACCATTTAAGGCCAAGTGAAATCATACTGGTAGGTCCTTCTGGTATATCCCGGATCGCGATCTGAGGAGGTCGCAGGCTGGTACTTACGCTGCGATCGGTCAAACCATGCCGGACTTTGGGAGCTCTTCGGACAGGATATCGTAGACAACCCGAATGCGTTTGCTCGTATGAAGCTCGCGATGAGTGACCAGCCAGACAGGAACAGGAAGGGTGAGCACATCCGGAAGGATTGGCTTGACGCGTGGCTCCATCTTTTCGACGTCACGTGTCAGAAAGCCGATGCCCAAGCCTTGGACCACCAGCTCTCGCATGACCGTTCCGGAGCGGGCATTGACGGTGAAATTATCCGGTGTGAGATTCAGGCCGTGGCGGGCCAATTCCACGATCATCTCTTCATTTCGGTCGAAGCCGATAAAATCCGCATGTTCAACATCCTTCAGCGTTTGGATCGGGCCGAGTGATTTGATGTAATCCTCAGATGCATAGAGATGCGCTGCTGAGTCACCGACCAGTTTCGCGATGAGGTCTGGCTGCGTTGGCCGAGCGTGGCGGATGGAGATATCGGCTTCGCGGCGGGTCAGGTCCTGCACTTCGTTCGAGGTGACAATGTCGAGTGTGATGCCTGGCGCAGCGTCGCGGATCTTCCGAATGATTGATGGCAGGTAATAGGTCGCCATGGCGCCGGTCGCCGTGATGACAACTTTGCCCTCTACTGTCTGGGACTGACCCGACGCGACCAGCGAGACTTTGGTTGCCGCATCAGCCATGATGCGCACGTGTTCCATCAGGTCGCGTCCGGCTTCGGTGAGCGCCATGGCTCGGCCAGCCCGCTCAAACAAGGTGACGCCGAGATCTTCTTCCAGGGCTGCGACCTGGCGGCTGAGCGTGGGTTGGGTCTGCCCGAGCGCCCGCGCTGCCGCAGAGAGCGAGCCCTCCTCTGCAGTGGCGAGGAAAGCGCGGACCTGATTCCAGTCAAAGGATATCGCCTGCCAATTCATGGATTTGTGTATACGTCTCTTCGAATAAATCGCAATTTCTATTTGATTTTCGAATAGCTAGATGCGGAGCATGAAATTTGACCATACATGCATTCCCCGCCACGCGGGGCTGACCAAGGAGGCGACCATGCCTGACAAAGCTAAATTCTGGGACGGAACCGCGGAGAAATATTCCAAACAACCGATCGCCAACCAGAAAGCCTATGAGATCAAGCTCGACCTCACGCGCGAGTATTTTACGCCAGATTCCCAGGTGCTCGAGTTTGGGTGCGGGACGGGCTCAACCGCAATCCTGCATGCGCCCTATGTGAAACATATCGACGCCATCGACGTGTCGCCCGAAATGATCCGCATCGCCAAGGGCAAGCTTGAGCCGGCTGGCGTGCAAAATGTGACGTTTCGGGTGGCGGACATGGATGGGTTTCAGGTCACACCCGAGAGCTATGACGCGGTGCTCGGGCTCAACATCCTGCATCTGCTAGACGATCGGATGGCGGCAATGCGCGAAGTCTACAAGGCGCTCAAGCCCGGCGGTCATTTCGTCTCCAGCACCGCCTGTTTGCGAGAGAAACTTCTGTTCACGCTGATCGATCCACTTTTCCCGATAATGCATGCCCTTGGCCAATGGCCCAAGGTCTACAGGCTCTCCGCCAGCCGCCTTCAGCGCGAAATGGAAGAGATTGGGTTCAAGACCGTGCACTACTGGCAACCCGATAACGGGATGGCCGTGTTCATGGTCGGGCAGAAACCGGAATAGGACAGCCTTTCGCCAGCTCTAGACCAGGACGTCGTCTTCCTTGGCGAACCGGGCCAGCAAGTAGGCCTCGGTGTTTTCGATTGGATCGAGCTTGCCAAACGCAAACGCGTTTCGATCCATGACCAGATCTCTTGGGCGCAGCGCGCGTGAGATTTCCAGACCCTCAAGGCTGCGAGCGCGCGAAAAGGCCACATAGGATTGGCCATGCGCAAACATGCCGCGATCCAGATCAATATAGACCTTGTCGAGCGTGAGCCCTTGCGCCTTGTGAATGGTCACGGCGTAGGCAAGGCGTACGGGCACCTGTTTGAACGTGCCGACGACTTCGCGGGAGACCTTTTTGGTCTCCGGATCGAGAGAGTATTTGTATTTTTCCCAGGCCGCCGGTTCGATCTCATATTCGTGCCCGTCCAGCTCGACCAGAACATTCCGCCCCGACCAACCCGAGACGGTGGCGAGAGACCCGTTGACCCACCGGCCCTCGGGATCATTCTTGATCAGCATCACCCGCGCCCCTTCCTTGAGCTCAAGATCGGCTTCCGTCGGATAGGTCTTTTCGTCGAAATCGCCTTGTACGCGGGCTTCGAAGACTTTCTCCGGGCCAGGTAGGTCCTCGAGCCGCGCCTGATTGATCCGAAACGCATTGGCATTGTTGGGGGTGAGCACGATGTGGGTTTCGCTGGCTTCGACGGCGTCGCGATCGGAGACGACACTGCGCAGAACGGACTCGTCTGCGGGGGTCAAACGTCCCTGACGCATCGCGCCGAGCAAAGCGAGAAAGCGTGGATCCTCCTGGCGAAATACGTGTTTCAAAGCCAGCAGCGCGAATTCCGCTTCCTTGAAGGCCGGTGCGTTGAAGAAATAGTGCCCGCCATAGCGTTCTTTCAGAATGGGGTCCTCGTCGCCTCGCACCACGGGCGGCAGCTGATGTAAATCACCCGACAAGATCATGCGCACGCCGCCAAAGGGGCGCTTGGATCCCCGGTTCAGCTTCAGGCTGCGATCAATGGCGTCCAGCATATCCGCACGGACCATCGAAATCTCATCGATGATAATCGTTTCAGCGGCTTTCATGATCCGCGCAGTCCGCAGGCGTTTGACGTCCTGCGGTTCGATCAGGCGCGGCGGGAACTTGAAGAAGCTATGCAGCGTCTGTCCGCCAGCATTCATCGCGGCGACCCCGGTCGGGGCGAGGACGATGGCGCTGTCGCCGGCTTGCTCAACGAATTTTCGGAGCATCGTTGTCTTGCCAGTACCCGCGCGCCCGGTCAGGAAGAGGTTTCCCTGAGCGCCGGCGCCGCTGCTAACCCATTTGGCAGGGTTGGCGTAAATCGAATCGGGCGTCTCGGCGCTGGTCGGAACAGGCAAATCAGTCATCAGCGGTCAGCCATAACCGGCTTTGTCAGGCTAGGGAATGTTCTCGCACTGAACCGTACTCGTCGCTCGGCAGGCTCCGTCGAGATCTTCGACCAGCGTCTTTGGTTTGGAGGCAAGAATGCCGCCGCGGTCAAAACACATATTGATCGCTTTCACGCGCGCATGCTCGACATAGATCGTGGCGTCCTGGTCGCAATTCTGGCTGGGATTGACCTCGATCGTTCCGCTGATCGGGAAGGCGCGTAGCTGGCGTTGCAGGACCGGAATCGTATAGTCCTCAGGCAGACCCTGAAACTCGACCATGAAGTTCCGCAACAGGATTGTCGGATCTGCGATGCTGCGCTCACTGGGGTCGACATAGCAGGTGCCAAGCGTGCGATAGGCATAGCGCTCACCCTCCCGCGCCATGTCAGCCGCAAAGGCGCGCTCGGCGGCGAGTCGCCTTTGGTGGAAATCCGCGCTGCGCGACCCCTGATGAGCGTCCATGTCGAGTTTCAGCCAGTGTTGCCAGTGGGCACTGGCAGTCGCTTCGGTAAAGTCCGGGTGTTTGGCCTTTGCATCCTCAGGTGTACGGATCGTACTTGCGGCCAGGTATGACCAGGCAGCCATGCAGCGCATCGGGGTGGCGAGATTCTCCACCGAAACCGTCACCGCTTCATCGGAGCCGTTTTCGTAGCGTTCCGTTGTTGCAACGGGCAGCGTCACATCCTGTCGATTCTGCTCATAGACCGCGCCTTGCTCAGTCATAGCAGGGGAATCGACAGCAGCGCCGTTCTGCGCGTGCGCGATGGAAAATGAGACGATGCATGCTAGCGCCAGGGGACGCAAACGGGCTACAAGCATGATGACCCTTTATTGTAAAACTCTACACTCGTGTACAACTCGTACGCATGTTTCTGGCACTGCTCAAGGGCGAAGATTAGTTAAGGGGCATTAACAATGCAGCTCGCTGAAACGTTTGCACAAATGGATGCCTTTCTCGAGCGATCGCTGCTCCGTCCCGATCCGGTTCTGCAGGCCATTGCTGAAAACAGCGCGAAAGCCGGGCTTGTGCCGCATGCGGTGACGCCGCTCCAGGCAGAGTTTCTAGCTTTGCTGATCCGGATCAGCGGCGCGAGACGCGTTCTGGAGATTGGGTGCCTGGGAGGATATTCCGCCGTCGCCATGGCGCGCGCGCTCCCCGACGGCGGATCGCTGTTGACGACTGAAATCGACACCCGAACCGCACGTGTGGCGCAGGCAAATATCGACCAATCCGGCTTCGGGGAGCGCATCGACTTGCAAATCGGCCCAGCCATGGAGGCTTTGGAGCGGGCGCACGCCGCGGGTGCGGTGTTTGACTTCGTGTTCATTGACGCGGACAAGGTCAATCATCGCAACTATCTCGAGAAAGCCCTGCAAATGGCCCGGCCTGGGACGCTCATCGTTGCGGACAATATTGTTCGAGGCGGCGATGTTCTGGATGCGCAGAGCCGAGAAAATAGCGTGCTTGGGGTGCGCCAGATGTTTGCTTATGCCGAAACGCTGGACGGTGTGGAAATGACGGCTCTGCAGACCGTAGGGGCCAAAGGTTATGATGGAATGGCCCTGTTTCGGGTCTCGCAATAAGCGCTAGAGATCACGCCAGGTGACACTGACGCCAAGCTCAGCGAAAATCTCGTTCCAATAGTCCTTGAGTGGCCCGCGTTGCATGTCGACATAGCGAGGCCGGGGGATGAGACGGATCTCAAGCGCGACGCCATTCAGGCTGTCCCCGAACCGGCGAAGCACCGTATCAGCCACATCAATCGCTTCGGGCATACTCTCTGGCAGCGTTCCACCGCCACCATAAATGGTGAAAACGTCAGAGTTTTGCAGCATATCCGAAATGATCACGATCTGGCGGGCCGGCGCGCGGCTGGAAAAGGCATCGGTCTGGCCAAGTCGCGCCAATGCTTCCAGCACCGGACTGTTAGGCGCTTCCTTCGGCTCCACCAGGTCTTCCAGTATGGATTCAAGGGGCTGGTTGAATTTGTCGTTGAAGCGTTCCTCAATCTGGGCGGGGTTGCGGAACAGCGAGTTGACCTGGTCGCCGCGACCCGGATTGCAAAGCGAGAAGCGCCCGCGCGGATCGAACTGCCCGTCCTGATCCAGTTCGAACAGCGTGAACCGTTCCCCGATTTCCAGGCGATTGCGCGTTCGGCGAATGACCGCGGCAATCAGATCCGCTTGCTGCTCGCTATACTCGTCTGTCTTGTCGATGATGACCGCGGTATGAGGCGGTAGCTCGTCTGAAATCCCGCAAAGGGTCAGCTCGTCATAGGGTTCCGGCTGGAGGGCATAAAACGAGAAGCCGATAATCGCCACGGCAAGACCAGCCAGCACGAAATTCAGGATCGCCTGGTTGCGTTGTTTTCGTTCACGCCTGTTTCTTCGTCGCGCCATCAGCCGGCCCCAGCAGCATTCACCTTGAGGAGTTTGATTATATCTTCTTCCAGCCCGAATTCATCGGAGAGGATCTGATCACTTGTCCGCAGCAAATTCTGATACGGACGCATCATATCTGCCATCGTGTTCATCACCACCATTTTCTCCTGAGAGGTTAGCGGGCCGCCCTTGATCTCAGAGACCAGTTCAAAAATGTCCTCGTAACTCTGATTGAAATCGTCAATGGCATATTCGAGATCCGTGCGCGCATTTTCGAGGGAGCGCGCCGCATCGCTAAAGCCTGGGAAGGGTGAATCGAGACGGCGCCCTTCAAATGCGGCGACCGAAGCAATGGCGAGACCGAGCGCCAGCAGGACCATCGCGTCAAGCGAATGGATCGCAAATGGACGACACATGGCATTGGTCGCGGCGCTACCAATCGTATTGCCCAGATCTGACGTCAGAATGGCCTCACAGACATTCGGATTGACCATGAAATGCGGGAAGATCTTGGATCCGATCCCGTCCGGCATCTGCAGGCCGAGCGCCTGAATATCGAGTATGTTGCGATAATGAGCGGCTGAGAGATTGACCAGCAGCACCAGGATTGAACCGATTATGATCGCGATCAATCCGTTCAACACGTACAGATTTCGGCGGTTGAACCCGTTATTCGACCAGTCGAGCGGCATGGAAACATGGCGCAGGCCCCAATAACCGATGATGAAGAAGCTCACCGCCACGTTGGCGAGCGAGACCGCCGCGGCCTGGAAAATACCGCCGGCGAGGCCGAACTCACTCTGCTTGGCAAAGAAGTAAGCGTTCGCGGCGCTTTCAAACAGGATCATCAGGGCGATGATCGACATTTGGAACAAGGGGACTTTCGGGTGGCTCGAAACATAGTGCACCCCGCGGCCGGTCGATTCACCCAGGCGCAATTTTCGCGACCGTTCCGGGGCGCGTTCGGCCTGGTCGGCCGCCTCACCGCCGGTGCCTGCCGCCTCATTCGCCTTTTTGCGCGCCGCCAATTTCTTTTTATGTGTGAGATAATTCTCGTTCTGAACCCGGTAATCGCCGCCAAGCTGGCGGAACCGATAAAAGCTGAGCGTGGCGCGAGTCGTATAGTCAGCTTGCAGAACCACTTCATTGTAGGCATCGCTCGGGCGCTGGGTCAGGTCGACAATATCCTGATCCGTCAGAGCGCCGGACGCATTTTGTGCGTGGTCATTCATCAGCCTACCTCCCAAACTCAGACCCTATTATCCTGTTAACCTTTTAGTAAGGACTTATGGCAGGCATTTGATCAATTAAGACAAGGGCGTGACGAATTTTGGCGCGATGAATATGGGCTCGCCACAATTCATCTGGGACGATAGATAGCCTTTATGACCCTGACGCCCGATCAGATTGACCGCCACAAACGCCATATCCTGTTAAAGGAAATCGGTGGGCCGGGCATTGGTAAACTGCGCAACGCGAAAGTTTCGATCATCGGGGCAGGGGCGCTCGGCGGGCCCTGCGCGCTGTATCTTGCAGCAGCAGGTTTGGGCGAGATTGAAATCTGGGATGATGACATAGTCGATCGGTCCAACCTGCAGCGCCAGATCCAGTTTGCCGATGCCGATATCGGCCGCAGCAAAGCGCAGCTCCTCAGCGAGCGTCTGGTGGCGCTCAACCCGGATGTCTCCGCCACCGCCCGCGAGACCCGCTTCTCAGCAGACGAAACCGCCAGCGGCGACGTCTTGATCGATGCGACCGATAATTTCGAGACACGCTTCCTGCTCAACCAGATCGCGCATGAAAGCGGCCGTTACCTCGTTTCAGGGGCCGCCAGTCGATGGAGCGGCCAGGTGGCCGTCTATGCGTCTGGGGTGGCGCCTGATGCGCCATGCTATCAGTGCTTCGTGCCGGAGCTTCCTCCGGAAGCCGAGGCCTGCGACGAGGTCGGGGTGGTTGGCGCTGTGACCGGCATGGTTGGCGCGAATATGGCGTTGGAGGCTTTAAAACTTGTTGTCGGGTCCGGCGACGCGCTGATTGGGCGATTGCTCATTATTGACGGGCTTCGCGGCGAAAACCGGGTTCTGAAGCTTCGTCCGAACCCGGACTGTTCGGTCTGCGGGCAATGAATCTTTCCTTTGACAGGGTTAATTTTTGACGGTTTTACGACAGTAAGGTTTGTGGAGTACTCGGATGTTACGCAGAACGCTCGCCGTTATTCTGACCATTGTTGCCGTGTTGGCCGCCGGCTGGCTGGCGCTTCGCCGTGCGGACATTCCATACGATACGCTGGAAACCATCTACTCCACCCCTGATACGCAATTCATGACGCTCGATGACGGGTTGAAGGTCCACTATACCGATACCGGGCCGCAGGACCGTTCAGCCATTGTAATGGTGCACGGGTTTTCGTCCTCCCTCCACACATGGGACGCCTGGAAGACCAATCTGGAAGTTGATTTTCGGGTGATCACGCTGGATCTGCCGGGTCACGGCCTGACCCGTGCGGACGACCCGATCCAGCCAAATATTGAGCGGTTTGTCTCTGTCGTGCACGAGGTCACTCAGGATCTTGGTGTGGAACGGTTCACGCTCGCCGGGAACTCGATGGGCGGCAACACAGCCTGGTCTTATGCGCTGACCCATCCTGAGACGCTGGAAGGTCTGATCCTGGTCGATGCCTCAGGCTGGCGCGAAACGGCAGAGGATAATGAAAACAGCCCGTTTATCTTCCGGTTGCTGGCCAACCCCGTGGCGCGCGCGGTGATGAAAGATCTCGATATGACCTCGCTGACGCGCTCCGGCCTTGAGGATTCCTACACAGATCAGAGCTTCGTCACCGATGAACTGGTCGAGCGTTATGTTGCTCTCTCCCGCGCACCGGGACATCGCGAAACCCTGCTGGGCATCATGGCGGGAGAGCGGGTGGAAGCGACGGCCGAGAAGCTGAGCGCGATTCAGGTCCCGACCCTCATCATGTGGGGCCGCGACGACAATCTCGTGCCGGTGTCGAGCGCGCAGAAATTCGCCGATGCCATCGAGGGTTCCACTCAGGTTATTTATGATGGGGTCGGTCATCTGCCGCAGGAAGAAGCGGCGGAACAATCAATCGCCGACGTCCGCGCCTTCATGCTGGAAGTTGAGTGGAGCGCACTCGACGAAGAAGAGATTATTCCGGCGGGCGATCCTCGCATCGGTGAGAACCGCCCGGACGGCGAGAACTAGGTTTTATTCAGAGGCCTCGGCGAGATCGGTGTAGACGAGCCGGGTGAAACGAGGCTCGGTCATGAAGCCGGTTGCCCACTCGTCCACCCATGGCGACAGCGGCGCGGCGTCGAGTACTCCATCAAGGTCTTTCCCGGCATCGATTTCAGCCTGCACCGCAGCCATCACGCCGTCCAGCATCTCAAGGGTCAAACCAATATCCGCTTTGCTGGCGAGCGCGCCATGCCCGGGGATGATGCGCGTTTCGTCGTCTATCGTATCGGCCATGGCCTGCGACGCCGCGATAAATCCAGTGAACGAGCCGCCGGACGTGATGTCGACGAATGGAAACATGCCGTTGAACATCAAATCGCCTGTGTGCAGAACGTTGGCTTCTTCGAAATAGATGAATGTGTCGCCATCAGTATGCGCGTCCGGCGCATGAATGAGGCGCACCGTTTGACCATTCAGATATAGCGTCATTTCATCATTGAACGTGATTACGGGCCAGGCGGCTTCCGGGGCCGCAGGTGTTGTCGATTCCTGACCGAAGAAGTCGCGAGTGACGTCCACCGTCACGCGCTCTCTCACGCCATTATGCGCAATGATAGTCGTGCCTGTCTCACCGATGATCGCGTTTCCGCCTGTGTGATCGCCGTGCCAGTGCGTGTTGACCAGATAGCGCGGTTTTTCGCCTGCAATTTCGTTGATGGCGCTGAGGAGTCCGGGGGCCATATCGGCATACTGACTGTCAATGACAAAGACGCCGTCTTCTCCGGCCAGCACGCCAACATTACCGCCACGACCCTGCAGCATATACAGGCCATCACCCAGATCCGTCGTGGTCACCGGAACGGGTTGGGCTTGCTGGGTCAAATGAATGTGCGTGTTGTGCGCAAAGGCGACAGGGCTGGTGGCCAGGCCGATTGCGAGCAGGCTGGGGGCTATTCTCATGGCTCTCTCCTTGATCTGGAAAGAGATATACGCCCATCAGCCGAACTGGCCAGTCACGATGAAGTTAAGCAGCGGCATCCGCGGTTTGCGGGCAGAGCAGGCGTTCAATCGCCTCAAGATCATCCGCATCGCGCAAAGCTGCGCGCAAGTCAGCGTTCCGGAAGGTGCGACTGACCTGTGCCAGGGCGCGCAAATGGTCGGCGCCTGATGCATTTGGCGCGAGCAGCATGAAGATCAGGTCGCAAGGCCGGGCATCAATCGCGTCGAAGTCCACGCCCTCTTCGAGTTTTACGAACGCTCCGACGGGTTTGCTGAGCGCCGGAATGCGCGCATGCGGGATCGCGACGCCTTCGCCTACACTGGTCGACCCGAGATTTTCGCGCTCGATGACGGCGTCAAAAATATCGCGACCGTCGATTCCGGTCTTCTCGCCAATGGCCGCAGCAAGCGTGCGCAAGATCTGCTTGCGGCTTTCGCTTGCTTGAGAACCAAGAATTACACCCTCCGAAAGGAGGCTTGAAAGATCGTTTGCCATTTTTACTCTGACCTATCGGTTCAACCGGTGGCGGAATGTCCCGCCGGATCAACCCACCCGATATTGCCGTCTTCGCGGCGGTA
>JANSXJ010000188.1 GCA_024743015.1 Hyphomonas sp.
CTACCATGACCATAATGGGGCAAAGCGCCGGCCGGAAATCCTGGACAAGCTCGAAAACGGAGCCGCCATCGCTTTGATCAGTGATGCCGGGACGCCGCTCGTCTCCGATCCAGGCTGGAAGCTGTCTCGTGAAGCGCTCGATGCCGGACACCGCGTTTTTCCCGTGCCCGGTGCCTCAGCCTTGCTTGCCGGGCTTGTCGCCAGCGGCTTACCGAGTGATCGGTTCATGTTCTGTGGGTTCTTGCCGCCCAAGACCGGCGCTCGAAAGAAAGCCGCAACAGATCTGGCGAGCGTACCATCGACGCTTGTTTTCTATGAGTCTGGGCCTCGCCTTGCGGAGTCGTTACGTGACCTGGCCGATGTGCTGGGAGACCAGCGGGAAGCCGCGGTCAGCCGGGAGATAACAAAACTGTTTGAAGAAACGCGGCGCGGGTCTCTCGCAGAGCTCAGCGCCCATTATCTGGAAGCCGGGCCGCCAAAAGGCGAAATCGTTCTTCTGGTTGGACCACCCTTGGAGCAAGAGGTCACGGAAGCTGCGTTGGATGAGGCGATTTTGGCGGCGCTCAAAACACAGTCGGTCAAACAAGCGGCGGCGGAAATCGCAGAGCATTTAGGACTACCAAAACGGGACGTATATCAGCGCGCACTCGCCTTGAAGCATGGCTAGCCGCAAGCGCAAACAGGCCGAACGGCGCGGCCGATGGGCGGAACGCTATGCCGGGATCTGGCTACAGGTGCAGGGCTACTCGATCCTTGCCCAGCGCGTCCGCCTGCCGGTCGGCGAAATTGACCTGATCGCCCGGCGCGGGCCCGTTCTCGCCTTCGTGGAGGTCAAACAACGCCGGACTCTGGACGCGGCGCAAAACGCCGTACCGATCAAGTCCTGGCAACGCATCGCCCGGGCCAGTGAAGCCTGGGCCCAGCGCGATGCGCAATACGTGTCAATGGACTGGCGGTATGACCTGGTTGCGATAACCCCGTGGGCGCTGCCAAAACATTACAAGGACTTCTGGCGCCCTTGATTGATGCCGCAATATCGCCCAATCCCTGTTCTAAATCGCCTGAAGTCAAACCGTTGAGGACCCGTCCCATGTTTCGTCTCGTTGCCAGCCTCAGTCTGATTGCCTTGCTTCCAGCGCTAAGCGGTTGCGCCACTGCAATTGTTGGCGCTGCTGGCGCCACGGCGGTGACCGCCACGCAGGAGCGATCCTTTGGCGAAGCGCTGGACGACGCGGCGGTCTCCAATGAAATCAAGTCGAAACTGATCGCCAATGGCGGCATGAGCGAGGTTGATGTCGAAGTTGCCGCCGGGGTGGTCCTGTTGTCCGGACGCGTTTGGACGCCGGAGCTGCGCCTCAAGGCAGAGAGTCTCGCCTGGTCGGTTCGCCGCGCAGACGACGTTGCGAACGAGATTCGGGTCGAAGCGCCCGGGGGGTTCTTTGCCAACGCCTCCGATGAGCTGATTTCCACACGTGTGCGCGCGCGCCTGCTTGGATCCTCCTCGGTTCAAGCGAATAATTTCAATGTCGAAACCTATGGCGGCACGGTCTATCTGCTTGGCGTCGCCCGGTCGGCGCGGGAGCTCGAGCAAGCTGCGGAAGAAGCCAGCAAGGTGGGCGGCGTCAATCAAGTCGTTTCATATGTGCGTCTGCGCAATGACCGCGGCGAAATCGTGCCTTACACGCCTGCACAACCCGCTGCGGTGGATGCCGGAGAACTGCTTGGTGGCCCCGGCAGCTAGACCAATCCCTTATAATCGCTTTGCAATCTCGGCGAGCATCCTCATATAGGCGTCTGCTACATTTGAGGAACCGCCATGACTCTGCGCGTCGCCATCCAAACTGATCCCCTGGAAACCGCGAATGTGGAGTCAAACACCACATTCGCCCTGGCGGAAGCGGCTCAAAAGATTGGCGCAAAGCTCTTCGAGTACCAACCGGAAAACCTCTCCTATGACGAAGGCCGCGTCACCGCATTTGCACGGCCAATGACCGTTCAGCGCGTGCCGGGAAACCCTGCAACCTTCATGGATCGGATCACGCTGGACCTGCGCGAGGATGTCGATGTCGTCCTGATGCGCCAGGACCCGCCATTCGACATGGCCTACATCACGGCCTGCCATATCCTGGAGCTCCTGAAGCCGGACACGCTGGTGCTGAACGACCCAGAGCATGTGCGTTCCGGCCCGGAAAAGCTGTATCCACTGCTGGTTCCCGATTTCATGCCGCCGACTTTGATCTCACGCGACAAAGCCGCCATGGCCGCTTTTCGCGAGACGCACAAAGACGTCATCATCAAGCCGCTCTACGGCTTCGGCGGCGGTGATGTGTTCCGCGTGAAGCCGGAAGACAGCAATTTCGGACCGCTGATCGATTTGTTCCTGGGGCGAACGCGCGAACCCCTCATCGCGCAGGCTTTCCTGCCAGCTGTCGCAGAGGGCGATAAACGAATCATCTTGATTGATGGAGACGTGGTGGGCGGGTTCAATCGTGTCCCCATGAAGGGTCATGCGCGCTCCAATCTTGCTGTTGGTGGAACTGCCGAACCGAGCGATCTCAGCGAGGCCGATCTCGCCATCTGCGCCGCAATCGGCCCGCACTTAAAGGCGCGTGGACAGGTCTTGGTCGGCATTGATGTGATCGGCGGACGCCTGACAGAGGTCAACAACACGTCGCCCACCGGCGTTCAACAGGTTCGTGACTTTACAGGACGCGATCCAGCGGCGATGTTTTGGAACGTTGTGCAAGACAAGCTTGCCAACACCTAGCGTGACGGCCAAAAATGGAGCCATGAAAATGAAAGCTCTTTCTATCGTATCGATCCTCGCTCTCGCGGCTGCTGGCACGGCGTGCTCGCAAGCCAGCGATCAGGACGCTGAGAAACCCGTAACAGTTGCAGAAACCGAAACTGCAGCGGCGCCTGAAGTCGACATGTCCGGGTTCAATCTCGGTCTGCCAACTGAAATGGAAGCGCCTGCACCGACACCGGCTGGCGAGTTTAATCTGGGTCTCGAGAGCGCGGCAACGTCTAGCACCGACGGGTTTAATCTGGGGACGGATCTCGGTGCCTCGTCCGGCCTGGAAAGTATTCCAGAGATCGGCGCAAGTATTGCTGAAGAACCAACTGAGGAAGCACCTCTGCCGCCTGTTGATGACGAGCCAGTTATTCGCCTCGATTAAAATATAAAAACGTTCTTTATTTGTTCTTTGCTTTCTGTTACTTTAACGTAAAGCAAGGAATACAATATGGTCGCGCGCGTTACGACGTTTGCATTTGAAGGCATTGCCGCCAACCCGGTCGACGTCCAGGTCCACATGGCGGGCGGTAGCCAACCCGCCTTCATGATTGTTGGTTTGCCGGACAAGGCAGTTGCAGAGAGTCGCGAGCGGGTACGCGCTGCCTTCAGCGCGATCGGGCTGGCATTGCCGCCGAAACGCATCACCGTAAATCTCTCACCGGCTGACCTGCCGAAAGAAGGCAGTCACTACGACTTACCGATTGCGCTTGGCGTTCTCGCGATCATGGGCATCCTGTCTCCAGATGCGTTGGACGGACATGCCGCGATAGGAGAATTGTCGCTTGATGGACGACTGGAATCCACGATTGGCGTGCTCCCCGCAGCCATGCGGGCGCTTGATCAGGGTCTACGATTGATCTGCCCTTATGTCTGCGGACCTGAGGCGGCCTGGGCGGGTGATGGAAACCTCGCCGCGCCGGATCTGATCAGCCTGATCAATCATTTCAGCGGACGCACGCCGCTCTCGTGTCCACCGCCCGGCGAACTGGCGCTCCCGGATGAGCCGCTCGATCTGAAAGAGGTGAAAGGCCAGGACGGTGCGAAGCGCGTTCTCGAAATTGCAGCGGCGGGTGGCCACAATCTTCTATTCTGCGGGCCACCAGGATCGGGCAAGTCCATGCTCGCGAAACGCCTGCCCGGCCTGTTGCCGGAACTCTCGGCGAAAGAATTGCTGGAAGCGTCGCAGATCCAGTCTGTGGCTGGCCTGCTGGAACGCGGCCAATTATCGCGCGCGCGCCCGTTTCGCGCGCCGCATCATTCGGCCTCAATGGCAGCATTGGTGGGCGGCGGCATCCGCGCCCGCCCGGGAGAAATTTCACTGGCCCACCACGGCGTTCTATTCCTCGATGAGTTGCCCGAATTCTCCAGCCAGGCGCTGGATAGCCTGAGGCAACCGCTTGAGGATGGTGAGGTGACGATTTCTCGGGCCAATCGACACGTAAAATACCCGGCAAGGTTTCAGCTGATCGCGGCGATGAATCCGTGTCGTTGCGGTGGAGGCGGCGGCGAAGCGCAATGCCGCAAGGGACCGCGCTGCGCTGCGCATTACCAGGCGCGCCTGTCCGGTCCGTTCCTGGACCGCATGGACTTGTTCTATGACACGCCCGCAGTCACCGCTGTGGATTTGACCTTACCACCGCCGAGCGAAGGCAGCTCAGAGGTCGCGACGCGCGTCGCCGCCGCCCGGTCCCGGCAAAGTGAGCGATACGATGGCGCAGGTCCACAACGCCGGCTTTTGAACGTCGATGCGACGGGAGAGGATCTGGACAAACATGCCACGCCAGATGCGGCGGGCCAGGCCCTCATCGCCGATGCCGCCGACACATTTCGGCTCTCTGCACGCGCTTACCACCGGGTGCTGAAAGTCGCGCGCACCATCGCTGACCTCGAAGGCTCTGATACGGTCCGTCGCCTGCATGTCGCAGAGGCGCTGTCATACCGGCGAAGAGCGGCTGAAGAGGCCAACACCGCGCGATCCGGTGCCCTCGCGCAATAGTTCTGCCTATTAAGCAAATCCTCAATGCCTTGTGGCATAGAAAGGAAAATGAACGAAGAAGATCCAAAGCTGAGCCCGGAGCAGACTTTTCTGGCCACCGCGAGCCATGAGATTCGCACGCCGCTGAATGGCATTCTCGGCACGGTTTCCCTGTTACTGGAAACCGAGCTCAGCCCAGCCCAGCGGGAATATGCGGACGCCATCCGAAACTCTGGAGAGCGGCTGCTCGATCTGCTCAATAATGTGCTGGATTTCGCCCGCCTGGATACCGGCGAAATCGAACTTGCCGCTGAAGTGTTCCGTCCCACCGCCCTCGCCCGAGAGGTGGTTGAACTGCTCTCACCTCGCGCCCATGCCCGCGGCCTGGATATCGCGCTGCGGTGCCACGCTGATCGGGCCCTGACACTGAAAGGCGACGCCGGAAAAACGCGGCAGATTCTTTTCAACCTGATCGGCAACGCTCTGAAATTTACCGATGAAGGCTCCATTCTCGTCGATCTCGCCTACGAGGACGGAAACCTCGTTCTCGACATCTACGATACCGGCCCCGGAATATCAGCCGAAGATCAGATCAGTTTGTTCCAGGCCTTTCAACAGGTCAGCCACACCGACACCCAGAAGGATGGCGGCGTCGGTCTTGGCCTGGCCATTGTAAGCCGCATCTGCGACGCACTGGGCGGAAAGGTCTCGATCTCAAGCGCTGTCGGTCTCGGCACGCGCTTTCGGGTCACGCTGCCATTCGAAGCACAGAAATCGGAAGCCTATCTTGCCGCCAATGACGCCATTCAAGGGCGCGTTATTCTCGTTGGACTGCCTGCGGCCACCACGCTGTCCGCGTCGGCCTCCTTGCTCCAGGCCGGAGCCGAGGTGCTCAATATTCTGCCACCAAGTGAGGCCTTGAAGCTGCACTCCGATCTCATTCTCGCCAGCGCCGCCTTGCCCGAAGACACGCTGCGCGCGCTGTGCAATACCGCACCGGTCCTCATCGTCCTTCGCCCCGAAGACCGGGCGGAGATGCCGCGCTTCCGAACCCTCGGCGCTGCCGGATGGATGGTCCGCCCATTGCGCGCCAAGTCTTTAATCGAGCGGGCTGGCCTCGCCATATCCGGCATGGACGCAACGGAATCCGACACCCCGGAAGCCGGACACGGCCATGTGCTGATCGCCGATGACAATCCGATTAATGCCCTGATTGCGCGGCGTGCCATGGAATCGTCAGGATTCACAACCACGGTGGCGACAACTGGACGCGAAGCCCTCGACGCGGTTGAGCAAATCAGTCCAGACTTGGTGTTGATGGATCTCAGGATGCCGATCATGGATGGATTTGAAGCGACGAAAGCCCTCCGCGCAGCCGGACATACGGTGCCGGTGATTGCTGTGTCGGCAGAGATTAATCCTGAAATCGAGCGCCGCGCCCGCGATGCCGGCGCCAATGGCGTCGCTGCCAAACCCCTCGACGCCGAAGCACTGCGCCAATTGGCTCTGAAATGGACCACCCAAACCAGAGCAGGCGCCGCGTGAGCGAGGCGGTCTCCCGGCGGATTGATCCAAATGCGCCCACCACGTGGCGACAATCCTTCGAAGTCTACCTGAAATGGTCAATGCTCGCCATGCTGGCTTTGGGGTTTGCGAGCGGCCTCCCCTTGATGATGGTGTTTTCGAAACTGTCATTCTGGCTGCGCGAGGTGGGTATCGATCGCTCCACGATTGGCGGGCTCTACGCGGTTTCCTTCGCCTATTCACTAAAGTTCCTTTGGGCGCCCGCGGTGGACCGGCTGCCGGTTCCCTTCCTGAAAAGCATGTTGGGTCAACGTCGAAGCTGGATGCTTCTGGCCATAACCGGAACCGCCATCGGCTTGTTCACCATTGGCTCGTCCAACCCCGCCATCGCTTTAACGCCAACGGTTATCGGGGCTTTGATCCTGGCTTTTTCTGGCGCGACGCTGGACATTTCAGTAGATGCCTGGCGCATCGAATCCGCGCCCAATGACGAGCAGGCGAATATGGCTGCCGTCTACAATCTCGGCTATCGCTTCGCGATCATGTTCTCGGGCTTCGGCATGGTGCTCGCCGACAATACGAGCTGGCACTTTGCGTACATAACGATGGCCGCGGTCATGGCCGTCCTCGGCGTAATTGTGATCTTCTTCATTCGCGAACCCGGTCATGCCGACCGGAACGATGAACCAAGCAAGCCCTTCATGGTTAAAGTCCGCGATGCGGTGATCGAGCCGTTCTGGCAAATCGTTAGCAAGTTCGGGATCTGGATTATTGCCGTCGCCGGTATCGTCACGCTTTATCGGATC
>JANSXJ010000513.1 GCA_024743015.1 Hyphomonas sp.
AACCTACGACCCTCTGGTCCCAAACCAGATGCGCTACCAGGCTGCGCCACGCTCCGGCCTCCCGGTATACTGTCGGTTTTCGGGGTTTCAACCCTGTTTTTGCGGTCTTCGCAGTGTCCTGAATGTCGCATCTGCGCGGGCGGCCAGTTTTGTTCCATTTATCATCAGATCAGCCGTAACCTGAACTAAATCATGTTCATGACTGATCACGCGCGGATGCGCCTCCAGCCAGGTGTGCAGGCGAACCGTCTCATAGAAATGCAAAGTGAGTTTCAGAGTAACGGATGCCCGCCGGGTCACGCCGTACACGGCCACCGCCAGCGATCGATCCGAAAACGCGCTCGCCATGCCGCCATGTAGAAATCCCATGGAATTGCAGTGTCGGTCGAGGACGAACAATCCGCTGCGCAGATCATCCTTCTCCCGTGCTTCATAAACCGGGCCGTTATGATTGGAAAACGCGCCGCGTGAGCGAGACAGCACGAAATCCTCCGGCACAATGAGGTGCGCGGGCAGGTCTTCTTCTCTCATGCGAGACTATTCAGCCGCTGTTTCTACGTTGCCGAAAATCGGGTGCTGAACGGTATCACCTGGCTGTATGCCAAGCTCAGCAGCGAGACCGCCATTAAGCTCCAGAACGGCCTTGACCGGCACGCCGGGCGAAATCGTGCGTAGCGATCCAGGCACTGTGTTGCGCGCGATCATTTCAATGCTGCCATCCGAGGAGATGAACAACATATCCAATGGAATCAGCGTGTTCTTCATGTACATGGCGGGTTCGCGCGGCGGCGTGAAATCGAAGAGCATGCCTTTATCGGCATCCATGCTTTCGCGCTCCATCAGGCCAAAGCTGATTTCATCTGGATCATTCGCCACTTCGACCGAAAACTCATGCGTGGCATCAGCGCTTGAAATGGAAAGCGGTGTCACTTCCATAGGATCCGCGCTGGCTCCAAACGCGAGCGCAGCCGTGATCAGGGCGAAAGCGGGAAAACGAAGCAAACTCATACCGGACTCTCTAGCCGCACCGACCAAAGGCGGCAAGCGAGACGCGCACTGGTGGACTATTTTTTGATAAAGAGGACGTTCTCGCCCTTTTGGCCAGATCCGGTGACGACATCGAGTTCCATGCCGGTTTCCAGCGTATCCAGACCGGCTTTACGCATCACCGAGATATGAATGAAGATATCGGCAGGATCGCCCGCGCGATTGACGAAGCCAAACCCTTGCGCGGCGTTGAACCATTTGACGACGGCCCGCTCGTACACCATGGCCTCCCCCCGATCGCGCAGAACAGCCGTCTTGGGACGATCCATCTCGATAATGTTCAAGACTTGCCAGCCACGTTCGCGCTCGACGATATCGCAAACAATGCGCGCGCCTTCGTCAGCAGAGTTCTCGCCATAGTCACGCAAACAGGAGACGTGCATCATCACATCTTGATTGAGGACCATGCCTTCAACCGATTCGGGAACCACAAACCCGTATCCCTTGACCGTATCAAACCACTTGATGCGACCAATCAGGCGTACACCCGATTCTGCACTCACCTTAGAAACCTGTTCAGCCGTCTCACTCATGGGCCCACCCCCAATTAACCAAATTGTTAGACTGCAGAGACTGCGCTGTCACGCGAGTTTCCTCAGACAAGGCACATAAATTCGATCTGTCGTGGTAAAAGTGGCACTCCCTAGGGGAATCGAACCCCTCTTTCCAGGTTGAAAACCTGGCGTCCTAACCGATAGACGAAGGGAGCGCTCTGTTGGAGAGCCGGATATATATAAACGTTTTTGGGCTTGCAACCTTCTTTGACGCCCCAAATGCGATTTTTGCAGTTTGTGTCAGATCAGATCGCGGATTTGCTGCCGGCCCCTACCCCTTGCCATCGCGATAAACACCCTCAAAACTAGGCAAATGGAGATTGATCTTACGTCCTCAGACCTGGTTCAGGCGCGGTTGAGCGACTGGAAAACCGTAGCCGACATCACCGGAGAAGCCTTTGCAGAGGATCCGGTCAATCAATGGGTGTTTGGCAAACCGAGCGCGATCCGCTCGATGTTTCGGGTCATGGCGCGCGAGATGTACCTGCCTCAAGGCCTCTGCCATCTGCACCCTGCGGGCGGCGCGACCATGTGGATGCCGCCCGGGGTCGATGCGGCGCCGAGCCAACTCGGCCTACTCAAATTCGCATTGGGTCAGCTGCGTCACGGCACGCCCGG
>JANSXJ010000015.1 GCA_024743015.1 Hyphomonas sp.
CGCACGTCCTATATGCCCCAGCACACTCATTGGCAGTGGCAACTGGATGGGGTCTTGGTGAAGATCAACGGGAAGCAGCACTAGCTTTACTGACACCCCCCTTTTAAGGCTGACTTTTTTAGCTAGCGCATTAACTAGACCGGTATGAACCTGACGGGAAACTTCTCTTGCGCGGCAGCAATGCTTCTCATCGTTGCGGCTTGTGCGAGCGCGCCGCCGGCACCCGAGCGACCGGCGTTTACGGTCAAGGAAAGCGCATTCTCGACGACGAATACGAGCGGCATCGCCGCAAGCCCTGTCACGATGACCTGGTGGAAAACCTTTGACGATCCACTCCTGGATCAACTGGTGACCACTGCCCTCGCTGAAAACAAAGATCTCGCCGTTGCGGCAGCGAATATCGAGACGGCTCGCGCAGCGCTTGCGCGCCAGACGCTTCAAAGGTCTTTCTCGACAGATTCAGCTGCCAGCGCTGAACTTGGGCGAGCGGCACGAGACGGCGCCAATACGGAACTGAGCGGAAGTGGACAGATCGGTGCCAGCTGGGAGTTCGACGCCGCTGGCGGCATATCGGCTGCCATTGACGGCGCGGTCTTTGAAGTCGAGCAATTGTCAGAAATCCGGCGCGACGTTGCGGTCACCGTCGCAGCCGAAACAGCACTCGCTTATGTCGATTATCGCGGCAATCAGGTCCGGCTTAGGGTAGCCCAGTCTAATGCCGAGCTACAAGGCGAAAGCCTCGAGCTTTTGAACGTATTGTTCGAAAATGGACGTGCCACACGTCTCGACGTTGAACGGGCTGAGGCTCAATACCGCACGACGCTCGCATCCCTTCCCCTGCTGGAAATCGCCATCCGTTCAGCCGGGATAAGGTTGGCGGCTTTGACGGGTCGAACGGACTTTTCGGCTTCTGAGACGTTACTGCAACAGCCGGATATGCAAGTTGTCATTCCGTCTCCGCCTGAGAGTTTAGGCGTCGGGACGCCGCAAGATCTTATTCGCCGCCGACCTGACATTCGCGCCGCTGAAGCAGATATTGCCCGTCGATTGGCGCTGGGCGAGGTCGAACGCGCACGATTATTCCCAACACTGATGTTCAACGCTGATCTGTTATCGCTCTTTACGGAAGACAATGCGAGCATTGACAGTTTCGGTTTCGGGATCGGTCCTGCCATCCGCTGGGAGGGTCCGGATCTTCGGCGTGTCCGCGGCGACATTGAGATCGCGGATGCCCAGACCCGCGCAGCCTTTGCCAATTATGAGCGCACGATCGTGGACGCCCTGCAGGAGATCGAAATCGCTCTGCTCTCCTATGGGCAAGAGCAGAAACGGCGTCCTGATCTGGAAGCGGCTGCAGATTCAGCAGCGCGCGCGCTCGACCTCGCGCGATTGCGATTTGACGAAGGCCTTGATGACTTCTTAGATGTAATTGATGCTCAGCGCACATTGCTGGACGCACAAGATCGATTGGAAAGCAATCGCCTCGCAACAACCAGACAGGCGGTTGCTACGTATAGAGCTTTAGGCGGAATATGGGACGCTGAGGTGTTCGCACCTGCGACGCCGGAAAGTGAGTAAGATCAGTATGATACGGTCATTCTTGAGTATGGCACTCGTTGGCTTACTAATTGCGCTACCCGCCGCGGCGCAACGCGGCGGTCCAGCCAGTGTTTTCGCAGAACCCGTCACCGAACGGGAATTTTCACGCGATATAGAAGCCCTGGGTACACTCGAACCAAATGAGCAAGTCGACCTGTCGCTGAATGCATCAGATCGAATTACGGCTCTCTATTTTGACGATGGCGAGCGAGTGAGGGAAGGTAAAACGCTTTTGTCCCTTGCCCAGCGCGAACAGCTTGCACTGGTCGAGTCGGCGGAAGCGGACGTTGAAGAAGCTGCGCGGCAATTGGAACGGATTTCGCGGCTTGCAGCTGCCGAAGCTGTTTCTCAGTCCGAACTGGACAGCGCGCGGCGCGATCTCGACAGCGCGGAAGCGAATTTACGGGCGCTGCAATCACGCCAGAAAGATCGCGTTCTGGTCGCGCCTTTTGATGGCATTCTCGGATTTCGACGCGTAAGCGTTGGATCATTCGTGCGCCCCGGCGATGTCATCGCCACATTGATCGATGACAGCGAAATGAACCTGGATTTTGACGTGCCGTCTATTTTCACACGCTCGATTCAGCCTGGAACGACCATTATCGCGCAGACTGATGATTTGCCGGGCGACACGTTCACGGGCGAGATTGAAACGCTCGACAATCGCATTGATCCGGTCACACGATCGATCAGGGCGCGCGCGACCATACCGAACCCCGAGCGCCTATTGCGCTCCGGTATGTTTATGCGGGTGTCGGTGATTGCAGAGCCGCGGACCAGCCTGGCCGTGCCGGAATCTGCCGTGCAACCTGTCGGCCCGCGAACATTCGTTTGGCGCGTAACGCCAGAGAGCGACGTCCTGAAAGCGCGCCGTGTCGAAGTTCAACTGGGACAACGCGCCAATGGCTATATCGAAGTCCTTTCAGGTCTGGCGGCAGGCGATCAGGTCATCACTGAAGGCATCATTCGTGTTCGCGAAGGGTCTGAACTCAAAGTAGAAGACAAGCGCCTGCTCGACCCTGGAGGTGTAGTGGCAAGCAGCGGACCAAACTCGGGGTCCGCCTCTTTCGGCGCATCTAATTAGGAGGGTCAGTCATGCTGCTCTCTGATACCGCGGTCACGCGCCCGGTCTTCGCATCCGTGATTGCGCTCATCCTGGTTGTTCTTGGCATAGTCGCATTTGATCGGCTGTCTTTGCGGGAATACCCAGACATTGATGCCCCCATTGTGACCATAGACACACGCTAT
This sequence comes from Hyphomonas sp., assembly GCA_024743015.1. Classification (GTDB taxonomy): domain Bacteria; phylum Pseudomonadota; class Alphaproteobacteria; order Caulobacterales; family Hyphomonadaceae; genus Henriciella. The sequence continues at coordinate 2,848 of JANSXJ010000015.1, forward strand.
GCCGGCGCATCGGCGAGTGTGGTGGAAACGCGCATCACGCAGATCATCGAAGACCGCATCGCTGGCGTTGAAGGCATTCGGTTCATCAACTCCAACTCGCGCGATGGTCGCTCGAGCATTTCAATCGAGTTCGGCGTCAATCAGGATATCGATGTCGCCGCAAACGATATTCGCGATCGGATCTCCGGCGTGCTCGACAACTTGCCCGAAGAAGCCGATCCGCCTGAGGTCGAAAAAGCTGACTCCAATGATGACGTGATCATATGGCTCAATCTCGCAGCGGAGAACCTCACCACACCTGAAATTTCCGACTATGCCGAGCGCAATCTTGTCGATCGCTTTTCCGCTCTGGACGGCGTCGCCCGAGTCCGCGTCGGCGGGTCCCGAAATTACGCCTTGCGGGTGTGGATCGACCGACGCGCTCTGGCGGCGCGAAACCTGACGGTCAACGACCTCGAACAAGCTTTGCGTCGTGAGAATATCGAAGCGCCCGCAGGCAGCATTGAATCTGACACGCGCGCCTACACCGTCCGGATTGACCGGGCGTTTCAGACTCCCGAAGACTTCGCAGGTCTTGTCGTGGCAGAGGGGCAAGACGGCTATCTCGTACGCCTCGGCGATGTCGCACGCGTTGAGCGCGGAACGGTGGAAGACCGAAACATGTTTCGCGGCAATGGCGTGCCAATGGTCGGACTGGGCATTATCAAACAATCCACCGCCAATACGGTCGACGTCGCAAACGCCGCTAAGGCTCTGGCCGATCAACTGAACGAGACGCTTCCGGATGGAGTGGTGATCGCCCGAAGCTTCGACAGTTCCGTCTTCATCTCTGCATCGATCCGGGAAGTCTATACGACTCTCGCGATTGCCGTCGGGCTGGTGACCCTGGTGATTTTCCTATTCCTCGGCAGTGCCCGCGCGACGATAATCCCCGCGATCACAGTGCCCATCTCCATCATTTCCACGTTCATCGTGCTGTATGCACTCGGCTTCTCGATCAATTTGCTCACACTCTTGGCCATGGTGCTGGCCATCGGACTGGTCGTCGACGACGCGATTGTCGTTCTTGAGAACATCTCGAGGCGTATGAAAGTGTATGGCGAAACACCACTCGTCGCGGCCTTCAAGGGCACGCGGCAAGTCGGTTTCGCCGTTATCGCGACGACCCTGGTACTGGTCGCCGTATTCGTTCCGATCACATTTTTACAAGGTGATATTGGGCGTTTGTTCACGGAGTTCGCGCTGACCATCTCAGCGGCTGTGGTGTTCTCGAGTTTGCTGGCATTGACGCTGACTCCGATGATGGCGTCCAAACTGCTCAGCCGCCCTGCAGACAAATGGACCATCGCGTCATTTTTACCGCGTTTGGTTGACGGCGCCTTTGGCCTGATCAGGCGTGGATATGGTTGGATGCTGAATATTCTGATCCCACGTCCGCTGATCATGGCCATTCTGCTTTCTGGTCTGTTCGGGGCGACCTATCATCTCTCGCAATCGGTCACCGAAGAATATGTGCCGCGCGAAGATCGCGGCGCTTTCTTCGTTGTCGTGCGCGGTCCGGAAGGCGCGTCCTACAGCTATATGGAGCGCTATATAGACGAGATCGAGCGTCGTCTTTTGCCTTACACTGAAAGCCAGGATGGTAAGCCGCCAGAAGTGAATCGCCTGCTGTTTCGCGCGCCCGGATTCGGATCTTCTGCGTTCAACCAGGCCTTTATCATTGTCGTCCTGAATGACTGGAGCCAAAGACGACCGGCCGACACGATTGTTGCAGAGGTCAATCGAAAACTCTCCGACTTGCCCGGGGTTCGAGGGTTTGCGCGAATGCGACAAGGTCTTGGAGGGGGAACCGGAAAACCGGTCCAGTTCGTGATCGGTGGGCCGAGTTATGAAGCACTTGTCGAGTGGCGCGACACATTTGTCACCGCGCTCGAAAACAGTGACCTCGGTCTGGTCGACATTGATTGGGACTACAAAGAAACACAGCCCCAATACCGTGTTAAAGTTGATTATGACCGCGCCGCCGATCTCGGTGTCACCGTGGCGGATCTCGGCGCGACCCTCCAAACCATGCTCGGTTCCAGGCGGGTCACGACTTATATTGAGAACGGAGAAGAGTATGATGTGATCCTGGAGGGCCTGCGATCCGATCAGAATAATCCAAACGATATCGAGAACATCTATGTCCGCTCGTCGCGCTCCGGTAGTCTGGTCCCATTGGCGAGCCTGATCAGCGTCGAGGCCCTGGCCGACAGTCCAACTTTGAACCGGTACAATCGTGTGCGCGCAATCACGATCGAAGCCGGATTGGCCCCTGGAGTGTCCCTCGGCGATGCGCTCGATGGCATGCAGCTTATTGCGCGCGATGTCTTACCGATCGAAGCCACGATCGATTTCAAAGGTCAGTCGCTCGATTTCAAAACCTCCGGGTCGTCGATACTCTTTGTCTTCGGGATCGGTCTTGTCATTGTGTTTCTGGTCCTGGCGGCGCAGTTTGAAAGCTATCGTCACCCGATCATCATCATGCTCTGCGTACCCGCGACGTTGGCGGGTGGTTTATTCGGCTTGTGGTATACCGGGACCAGCATCAACATTTACACCCAGATCGGACTGATCATGCTGGTCGGGCTTGCCGCAAAGAATGGCATTCTGATTGTCGAATTTGCCAATCAACTCCGCGATGAAGGCATGGCCTTTCAGGCCGCTATCAAACAAGCGTCCATGGATCGCCTCAGACCGATTGTGATGACAGGCCTGACAACCGCTGCGGGTACCCTGCCCCTTATTCTTTCCAGCGGCGCCGGTTCTGAGACCCGTGCGGCGATTGGCATTGTCATCTTGTTCGGCGTCATCGCCGCTGTCCTCGTTACGGTGCTTTTCGTCCCGACCGCCTATGCCCTGATCGCCCGTGGATCAGGATCACCAGGCGATGTCGCGCGGCGGCTGGAACTGGAATCCAACCAAGCGACCGTACCCGCAGAGTAATCGGACAGAGACGTTCCGCTTCCCACGCCGTCGATAGGGGCAAACTATCAGGGCGGAATATTTTTTGTATTTTGATTCCGCCATTCGAAGCCAAAATCGAACGGATAAATATAATCGGGCGGTGCGCGCGGGGATCTCATTCCTGACGGTCATCGCCAGCGGAGGATCACGCATGAATAGCCAAGTTGCCGATGCAACCAGCGGGTCAAACGCTGCATCCTTGTCATCGACTGGAACGAGTTACGGCAGCTTCAACTATCGATCCTACGTCCTGATGTCGCTGACGGTGGTTTACACGTTCAACTTCATCGACCGAATTTTGATCAGCGTGGTCAGCGTTCCGATCATCAATGAATTCGAATTGTCACAGTTCCAGTTTGGCCTGCTTTCGGGGATTGGATTTGCCCTGTTTTACACCCTCCTGGGCATTCCAATCGCAAACCTCTCTGAAAAAGTCAGTCGCAAACTCATTATCGGCGTCAGCGTGATCCTCTGGTCATTCGCGACGGTGCTTTGCGGGTTTACCGTCGGCTTTGTTACGCTTCTTTTTGCCCGCATGCTGGTGGGCATTGGAGAAGCCGGGTGCACCCCGCCCGCGAACTCCATGATCAGCGATTATTACGCGCCGTCCGCCCGGCCGACCGCGCTTGGTATTTATGCGATGGGTGTCACCGCAGGCGGCGTTATGGCGCAAGTCTTTGGCGGATTCATTCTCGACTTCTTCACTTGGCGCGAAGCCTTTATCTTCATTGGCGCACCCGGCATCCTCATTGGAATAATTTTCCTGCTGACCATCAAAGAACCTCCTCGTGGGTATTCGGACCCGCCAGGCGCCGCGCATGTGGAAAAGGCCGGCTTTGCAGAAGCGATCGCCGAAATTTTCTCCAAGCGTACATTCTGGGTGATGACCACAGGTGCTACAATTGCGGCGTTCGCGGGCTATGCGCTTGTCGGATTACAGCCTCAGCACGTCGTTTTCACGCAAGGCTTCACGCCAGCTGAGACGGCGCTGATGTTCATGGCGCCTGTGGGGCTTGCGGGTACGCTTGGCGCGTTCCTCGGAGGCTATCTGACCGAGCGCGCTTCGAAACGCTCCGAAACCGCAGCGACCTGGGTACCGGGGATCGCCTTCCTGTTCTGCGCACCGATTTATGCTTCGGCGTTCCTGGTCGGCGACAGTACGCTGATGCTGGTCTTGCTGATGGTCGCCAGCACGCTGCAATACTTCTACCTCGGTGCGCAATACAATATCGCCCAGGCGGTTGTGAGCCTGCGCGTGAGAGCCACGGCGATTGCCGTTTTGCTCTTCGTGGTGAATCTCATCGGCTATGGCATCGGGCCACCAGCGCTTGGCATTATCGCGGACACACTCTCAACCAATTGGATCAATTCAAGCCTGTTTGCCGGGCAGATTGCTGCCACCTGTAGCCTCACCGACCCAAGCCTGACAGAGGAGCTCGTCAGTGCCTGTCGCGATGCCAGAGCCTATGGTGTTCGCTGGGCCTGCGTGGTGGCGACGGGCCTGTTTGCCCTGGCCGGCGCGTTCTTCCTGCTTGCCGGACGCTCATTCACACGCGACCTCTATGTGAATCAGAAAGCGGCTGCTGCAGCCTGAAACGGATCAGAGTGTCAACGAGAGTGAACGCTAAACTCTGGCAAACCATCCAGAGCTGATTTCAGCGCGGATCCCCAGGCCTCGGAGATGGCTGCGAACGTTGCGTCGGATTCTTCAATTCGGAATTCCGCGCCAGTTTCCAGTGAATTGGCTTCGTAAACGTGCACATCCAGCGGCATTCCGACGGACAGGTTCGCCCGCAAAGTTGAATCGAAGGACACGCACAGCAGACGAAGGGCTTGCTCGACGCTCATCGCCGGATCGAAGGCCCGGAAGATGATTGGGCGTCCATACTTGGTCTCGCCGATTTGGAAGAACGGCGTCTCGGTGCTTGCTTCGATGAAGTTGCCTTCCGGATAAATCAGGAAAAGGCGCGGCTCCATGCCCTTGATCTGCCCGCCCATGATCAACGTCGCGCGAAACGCGGATTCAGCGTCCTGTCCTTCGTCGGCATGGGCATTGACAACTTCGTTGAGCGTATCCGCGATCAGACGCGCCGCCTGGAACAGGGTCGGGACCTGCAGGAGCGTGGGGTCTCGTTCTTCCGGGGCTTTGGAGCGTTCATCCAGCAGGCTGACAACGGCTTGTGTCGTGGCGAGGTTACCAGCTGTCATCAAGGTAATCACACGCTCGCCGGGTACAGACCAGGTGAACATCTTTCTGAAAACGGAAATATTATCGACGCCCGCATTGGTACGCGTATCAGACATGAAAACGAGATGATCGTTCATTTTCAGAGCTGCGCAATAAGTCATTCGGTCTTGTCCTCGCTTCGACCGACCAGCCCTATTGTTGAACCTGGATGGAGACAACCAAATTTTCCCGTCCTGCACCGACGGTCAGGCCTTTGGTTGGTGCGACATCAGCATAGTCTAACCCTTGAGCAATGCGGACATAGCGCTCATCCGGGCTGATGCCGTTCGAAACATCGAAACCGACCCAGCCAAGCCCATCAAGGTAGACTTCACTCCAGGCATGGCTGGCATCCTGCGAGGTGCGGTCATCCATTAGCAGGTAACCGCTGACATAGCGTGCGGGAAAGCCCTTTTCGCGAACCACGCTGAGAAAGATGTGGCTGTGATCCTGGCAAACACCTTTTGCGTTTTCGAGCGCGTCACCAGCCGTTGTCGCGACACTGGATTGCCCGGTGACATAAGTGACACGCTCACGGACCACCCGACTAAGCTCATGTAGCCCCGATAGCGTGTCCTCAGCAGGTAAACTGATCGAGTTGGCCAGATCACGCAAACCTTCTGTCATTTTGGTCAGGACCGATTGTCGGCGATAGAACCAGAGTGGCATGGCCTGCGCGTGCGCACCGAGGATCCCATCTGCGCAAAGCGTGTCCACCTCTCCTGAGACGCTGATTTCAAGCAATTGTGCGTCGGGAAGCACGCTGATGAGATCGGTTCTGTTTCCATGCTGGTCAATAAACTGGGCCTGCGTCCGCGCGCCGTCGAGGCTGACCTCCCATTCGAGCACAGTCTGCGCCGACGAAGACTGCGGCGAGGCGCGCAGTTGCAGCAAGCCATAGGAAGGCGGCTCGTCATAGTGAAATTGCGTTGTATGCTTGATCTGCAGGCGCATATCAGCTCGCGAACCTGTAATCTTGCTCAATCTGGCTTGAAAGCGCAGCATTCCGGGCGATGAAATCAATCAGAAACTCGTGCAATCCCGATCCGATGATTGCGTCGCTGTTCGAAGCCGTGATGTGGGCCTCGTGGCTGGCGGCGAGATCATGCGCGGGTGTACGACGTCCATATTCGCGTTCCAGCGCCGACAGCGTCTCTATGATTTCGTCATAGCAATAGGCAATTGATCGCGGCAGGCGCACGTCGTGAATGAGGAATTCAACAATCGCGGAGGGACTCATTTCTCCGCCATAGAGCCAATGAAACGATCGTTCCGCCGAGGCCGAGCGCAAGATCATTTCCCATTGAACGCGGTCTAGAGAGGATCCGACCGACGCGCTCGAGGGTAAGAGAACGTAGTATTTCGTATCCAGAATCCGGGCGGTATTGTCAGCTCGCTCAATCAATGCGCCCAGAACGGCAAATCGGAAAATGTCGTTGCGTAGCATTGTGCCATTGATGCTGCCGCGTACCAGCGCCGCCTGCTGCCTCACGGAGGAAAGCAGATCGGGCAAATCCGTTCGGTGCTTGTTTGCCTCACGATCACGTTTGAACTGGATCCAGATCTCATTGATCGCTTCCCAAACATCGCGCGTCAGCGCGGTACGGGTCATGCGAGCATTCTCTCTCGCTGCGGCAATGGAAGAATAAAGACTACTCGGATTGTCCTTTTCCGCTACCAGGAAGTCGACTGCACCGCCTGTGTTGAACTGCTCATGACGTTGCAGATAAAGGTCCCGGGTTCCCGCCGTGGTCAGAACTGACTCCCACTCGCTTTCAGCGGTGCGCGCGCGCGTCAGCGACATTCGGAACCCGGCATCGACCAGGCGCGCTGTGTTCTCGAACCGCTCCAGATATCGCATCATCCAGAACAGACCCGAAGCGGTTCGGCCCAGCATCTTATTCATCGGAGAGCACCCAGGTATCTTTCGTACCCCCACCCTGGCTTGAGTTCACAACCAGAGACCCCGCTTCCATAGCGACACGCGTAAGTCCTCCGGGGACCACATCGATTGATTGCGGCGAGACCAGCACGAAAGGTCTCAAGTCGACATGGCGGGGCGCGAGACCAGCATCCGTGAGAATGGGCACGGTTGAAAGCGCCAAAGTCGGTTGCGCGATATAATTGCCGGGTTTCGCTTCGAGTTTCTTGCGGAAAGCTTCCAACTCTGCCTTGCTCGCTGCCGGCCCCACCAGCATGCCATACCCGCCCGAACCATGCACTTCCTTGACCACCAGGTCTGAGAGATTGTCGAGGACATATTGCAAGGAAGACGGTTCCGAACATCGCCAGGTTTCGACATTCTTCAAGAGCGGTTTTTGTCCGGTATAGAACTCGATAATATCCGGCATGTAGGAATACAGTGCCTTATCATCTGAAATTCCGGTGCCGGGAGCGTTGGTGATCGTGACACCTCCGGCGCGATAGATGTCGAAGATTCCCGGTACGCCCAAGAGAGAGTCCGGATTGAAATTGAGCGGGTCCAGGTATTCATCATCGACACGGCGGTAGATGACATCGATCGGCTCAAAGCCACATGTGGTGCGCATGCAGATGCGCCCATCGACGACTTTCAGGTCATGACCCTCGACCAGTTCCACGCCCATCTGATCCGCCAGAAAGGCATGCTCGTAATAGGCAGAATTGTGAATGCCCGGGGTCAACACCGCAATGGTTGGCTTTCCCGTACACGCCGCGGGCGCGGATGCCGCGAGCGCCTTACGCAATAAGGATGGATAATCGCTGATCGTCTCTACGCCGACGCGCGAGAACAGTTCCGGAAACATCTTCAGCATCGTTTCCCGATTTTCAAGCATGTACGAGACGCCGGAGGGCGTACGCGCATTGTCCTCAAGAACGAAAAACTCATTCGGCCCGGTGCGCACCAAGTCTGTGCCGACAATATGCGTGTAGATCCCACCGGGCGGATCGACGCCAACCATCTGCGACAGAAACGCTTCGTTCTCCAAAATTAGCGCAGCAGGCACACGCCCGGCACGGAGGATTTCCTGACGGTGATAGATGTCGTGCAAAAAAGCGTTGAGCGCCTTGATCCGCTGCTCGATGCCTTTGGTGAGCATTCGCCATTCTTTCGCACTGATGATCCGAGGCAGCAGGTCAAATGGGATCAAGCGTTCTTCCGCATCGGCTTCGCCATATACGTTGAATGTGATCCCGGTTCGCCGAAAGAACTCTTCTGCTTTGTGCGATTGGCGCTTCAGCCGAGCCGGATTGATCTCGGAAAGCAATTGGTGAAACGCCTGGTACGGCGCGCGCACTTCGTTTCCATAGCCATGCATCTCGTCAAAGAAGTCATCACCATCCGCCATGCCCCCATCACGCACATCCGCTTAGCTCTCGCAAGGGGCGACACGTCAGAAGTGTAACCTATCCGTCGACTGCTCGAAGATTGGGCGGAAGAAATGGGTCGGGAGAGCGCAATGTGAGCTTCGACCGTCTGTTCGATACTCTTGGTTCATGAGCAAGCCCACTATCCAAACAGCATGGTGCGCTGCACTGGACTAGTCTTTATCGACCGAGAGTCCACCGGAACGAATATGAATGTCGCGCTGTGGGAACGGGATTTCGATTCCGGCTTTCTTGAGCGCTGAGAAGATCTTGAACCGCATGTCATTGCGGACCAGCAAGGAATTGTTGGCATCACGGATGAACACCCGCAATTCGAGATTGAGCGAGCTATCGGCGAAGTCCGCAAAATACACAAAAGGTTCCGGATAACTTAGAACCTGCGGGTGGTTTTCAGCGCATGCGAGCAACACGTCCCGCACTTGTTCCGGGTCGGAGTCATAGGATACGCCGACGGGAACGATGACCCGCGCCGTGTCGTCCTTGTAGGTCCAGTTCTGCACGGATGACGAAATCAACTCCGAATTCGGGACTATGATTGAGCATCGGTCGAATGTCTCAATTTCAGTAGATCGGACGTTGATCTTCTTCACTCGCCCCTCTCCCGAAGCCGTGATCACCCAGTCATCGATCTTGATCGGGCGTTCGAACAGTAGGATTAGCCCGGACACAAAATTATTGACGATGCTTTGCAAGCCGAACCCGATCCCGACCGAGAGAGCGCCCGCTATGATCGCGAGGTTCGACAGATTGAAACCTAGAACTGAAACGCCAGTGAAGAAGGCGATCAAAAGTCCAACATATCCAACCAGCGTCTTCAGTGAGTGCCGAATTCCCGGATTGAGCCGCGTCATCGGCAAGATCCGGTTCTCGAGCACGCGCTGCATGAGGCGCGTGATCACCAGGATGACGATCACAACGATCAACCCGTAAATCAGGTTGGAGGGTGATATGCGCATCGACCCGATCGAGAACCCCGCCATAAAGTCGAGGGCGAGCGTGCGGATCTCTGTCCACTCCATGCCGCCGATCGCCAGAAGGATGGGAAGCGCAACGATCACAATCAGAATATCAACCGAGAGCCGCGTCCAGAAGCCGATGATGTCGTCAGCAGGCGTTTCGTTTCGGGTTTTGCCAAAAGTGATGCGCTCAACCGCGAGCAGCGTCCAACTCCCGAGGAATTTCCGAACGAGGAAAGCGTATCCCAGGAATAGCGCAAAATAGGCTGCTTTCTCGAACACCCATCTGGATAGTGCCGAATACCCGAGAAGGCTGGCCAGAACCATGACCAAGGCAGGCGCGAGGATGAGCAATTGAGCCACTGCCTTACGCGTCCTGCCGTTGTCCGAGGGCGGGCCTCTGGTCTCAAGCGACCCCTGTTCGTCCGTCTGGTGCCGGATTGTCTGCAATCGGCGATAGAGGATTAGCATTACCACGCCAAAAATGATGGCCGCGATCAGCGTCTCCAGGCGCAGCAGCTCGCTAAAAGCCTCACGGCCGATCAGGGCAGCTGCGATTTGGTCGATTGCGAACAGGGTCGCGACCGAGAGGGCGGCAAAATGAGCCCCGGATGCGGTTTGGTCTGAAATCCGAACCGTTCTCCAATGGCTATTGTCCGGCGCGAAAAAGCCGCGAGAGACTGCGTTCGCGCAGAGCACGATGAAGACCGCTTGTGCGATGAGACCGAGCGTATTTGCGTCGGCCTCACCGAAAAAACCTGACTCCAGGAGCAGTCGGTGAGCTGCAAATACGCTGACAGCTGCCAGCACTATACGCGTGGAAGTTCGAGTGAGCGCAATCGCAGGCGGTCCGGCTGGCGTCATCTCACGCCTCGGTAATTGCCGCCATAGTTCGCGCGCGACACGGTCCTTCACCGGGACATTGATCAAGAAGATGATCACACCGCTGGCGAGCAACAGCCAAAGCAGGGTCAGGGTTGAGCGCTCTGTGCCGGCCTCGTCTGTGGTCAATCCCGTCAGCCAAAGCTGGCCCTCGGCTATCGAATCTGAAAACTCATGTCCCGCCGCTTTCAATTCACTCGGCAAATAGGGAGGCGGCGTGCGGGCGAGAATGCGCGACAGGAAGGCATCTCGAAGCTGCTGGGCAGATGTCTCCAGAAGCGTTTCGATTTGCTGCTGCAGGGCGCTCGCGAGCACTGAAAGTCGGTCATACTCGGCAATCCGGTCGGCATAAGTCTGCCGGAGATCGGCTACAGCTGCGGGCTCTTCTCCAGTCTCCGGCGATGGCCCCAGGACACCGAGGTCGGTTTCGAGCTGGGATTTCGATGCCCGGAAACTCCGCCGCAATTCCTGTAATTCCACGCGGCTTTCCTGCAGGACCAGTCTGGCCGCCGAAAGGTCCGCGGACTCTGTTGCTGCCGACAGCTCCGCCTTCGCGACTTCGACTTCGGTCTGCAGGGAGTTGAACCGATCAGTCGCTGTTACGGTGTCCTGCGCTGCCGCATGCCATGAGATCAGCAAGCTCAGCAGCAAGCACCTAATCAGTTTAAGCATCGTGTTGATTCTCCGAACCCATCAGACGGTGACTGTAGACATGCCGTAACGAATTTCCAGCGAAGCCTTGACAAATCTATGTAGAGCTATAATGTTTAGAGCACGAAAGAAAAGAGGTCTATTGAATTTATGACGGCTGCAGCCGACATCCGTTTCTCGTCGCAGAGCGATCGTGTGCTGGTTTCAATCCGGCAGATTATTCGTGCGATCGACATCCAGTCGAAGCGACTTGCGCGGGATACAGGCTTGTCGTCGCCGCAATTGGTGGTGCTTCGCGCCATTGATGAGCTCGGCGAAGTCACCACGCGAGTGCTGTCGCGGCATGTCAGCCTCAGCCAACCGACCGTGACAACCATTCTGGATCGTCTGGAAGCACGCGGATTGGTGGAACGTTATCGCAGCCAGAAAGACCGCCGCATCGTGCACTCGATGCTCACGCGGACAGGTTCGAAAACCCTCAAGACGGCACCGCCTCTTTTACAGGAGGCTTTCACGGATGCGTTTGACGCACTCCCCGAGAAACGCCGAACAGACATCGTCTCTGCCGTGAACGATCTCGCGCAGATGATGCGGGCCGATGACATTGATGCATCACCGGTCCTGACCACAGCCGCGACCGCAAGAACGTAAGTTCATCGCGCGGCGGCTGACGCATCCTCAATCCAATCCCTGTGCGCTCCGCGTTGACGCGTCGAGCGCCGGGCAAATGAAAGGAAATACCCATGACCAGTACTGTACTGATGACCCGCAACGAAACCCTGAACATCGAAACTGATGTGACAGCTGAGAATCGCACCGCGATTGCCAGCATGCTCGAGAAGGTCCTGGCCTCAACTTATGTGCTGTATCACAAAACCCAAGGCTTCCACTGGAATGTCACCGGACCAATGTTCCTGAGCGTGCACGAGCTGACAGAGCGCCAATATAAAAGCCTCTCGAAAGCGGTGGACAAGCTGGCCGAGCGGATTCGAACCCTTGGAGAGCCTGCCCCAATGGGCCTGACCGGATACATCAATGACAGCCAGGTGGCAGACCAGTCGGAGTTTCCGACAGTTGGCCAGATGCTTGAAACGCTGGCGCAGGACCACTTGATGGTCGCTGACGAAATGCGCGGAATTGTTGAAGCCGCGGAGAAGCTCAAAGACGTCTACACCGCCGACTTGCTGACATCGCGCATCGGCGAACACGAAGAAGCCGCGTGGATGCTCAAAGCGCTGGCAGCTTCATAGGCCAACCAAACGACTAACCCGAACACACCCGAAGAAACACAAGGAGAGATACTCAATGTCGACCGAATTGACACAAACCGATGCCCGCCAAGGAAAAACAACCGAGAGTATGCCAATGGTACTCGGCGTCTCGACAGCGACAGCCGCGGCCGCGATGCTCGCAATATTCGGGATCGCGATGTTGTAAGATCTGGGGGACCGCATGGGAGGCGGTCGGGGTCAGTCCTTTTGGAACTGACCCCTTTTCTTTGCGCTATAACCAGTCGGCTTTCCGGAACAGGTAAAGCAGCCCCGCGGTCACAACACCCAAAGCGAAACAAAACAGTGCGAACGCGAACGGGCTGTCTACGCCCGGCATCCCGCCAATATTGACGCCAAACAGGCCGGTAAAAAAGCCCAGCGGAAGGAATATTGCTGAGATGATCGCGAGCACAAACAGTCGTTGGTTCATGGCTTCGCTGCGCTGTTCGACAATCTGCTCTTGAATGACAACCGCGCGTTCCCGCGCCAGATCCAGATCTTCAGCAAGACGCGTCGTCACGTCCTGAACATCGCGCAGGCGCAGTTTTGCGCTCTCGCTCAAGAACGGTCCGGCTTCCCGTACCAATGCCGAAAGCGCTTCTTTTTGGGGGGCAATATAGCGGCGCAGAGACAGCGCGGCTCGCCGGAATTTTGCAAGCTTCAGCTTCGGCGCGGGCGTATTCTGGTCCAGCCAGTCTTCCTCCAACTGGTCTGCTTCATCTTCCAGACTGGCCACGATCGGCTCCAGGCGAAATGTCAGCCTGTCAGCAATGAAGGTTACAAGATCGCCGTGTGAAGCTGGTGGTGCACCAGCTTTGTAGGCGTCTGCCAGATCGTCAATAGCGCGGATCGGATGGGCTCGCGTCGTAATCACCAGGTCATCCGTCGCCCAGATCCGGATCGAAATCATGTCCGTTGGCTTCGCCCCTGGGTTCAGATTAGCCCCGCGGAGGTTGAGAAGCACGCCCTCCCCATACCTTGCGGCGCGTGGACGGGTGTCTTCTTGCAAGAGGATGGCGACGACACTTGGATCCAGACCGCAAACATCTTCCAACCAGCCGCGTGTCCCGTCAGCTAGCCGATCGAGGTGGAACCATCGTCGTTCACCCTGAGGTCCGCCTGCATCGTTTGCGACGTCCACCCAGCTCATCTCGCGAACCTCGCCCGCGGCATCAACGACAAACCCCACGATTAACGGACCCGCTCGTGACTCAGACACTTTTACCTCCAAATCGAAATCTGTTCCGTGCCCAGTCGCAGGTTGGAACGAATCTGACCGCAGGTCTAACACAGCTGATATAATTGTGTGCGGAAACTCCACTGTCCCGCTGGTTTGAGCCGATCTAAACACACGGATGGAGCTTTGTTCGCGTTCGCCGCAAAACCCCTCAATCAGTTCTGAGCTCGCGCGAAAGGACGCTGCCGCTCCCGCCATTTCTCGTCGATCCAGACGGGGACTGAGACTGGCGTGAGAGCGGGTTTGCCCAGGATCAGGTCTGCCGCCTTTTCGGCGACCATGATTGTTGGCGCATTGATATTGCCATAGGGCACCGTTGGGAAAACGGACGCGTCAACGACCCGTACCCCATCGAGCCCACGTATGCGGCAGGCGGTATCGACGACCGCGTCTTTGTCGTCGTCCCGCCCCATGCGCGCTGTACCGCAAGGATGGTAGGCGCTTTCGACGTTCTCGCGCACCCAGCGATCGATATCTTCGTCCGATTGGATCTCCAATCCGGGTTGTAACTCGTCCCCTCGATATGCATCCAGGGCGGGTTGGCTGATAATCTCCCGCGTCAGACGAATACACTGGCGCCAGGCCGCGATGTCGTCTTCGTGCTGCAAATAATTGAACAGGATGCTTGGATGCGCAGCGGGGTCGGTGGATGTGATTTCGACCCGTCCGCGACTTTTGGGTTTGTTCGGACCGACATGGACCTGAAACCCATGGCCCGGAATGGATGGCGTTCCATCATACCGCATCGCGGCAGGCAGGAAATGATACTGAATGTCCGGGGATTTCAGGCCGGCACGCGACCGAATAAACGCACAAGACTCAAAATGGTTGGTCGCGCCGAGGCCGGATTTGAAGAAGAACCAACGCGCGCCGATGAAGAACTTGCTGAACAGGTTCAGTTTGTTGTTGAGGCTGACCGGCTGCTTGCAGTGGAACTGGAAATAGACCTCCATATGATCCTGCAAGTTCTGCCCGACACCGGCGAGGTCGTGGCGGACCGGAATACCAAGCCGCGCAAGGAGTGCGGAAGGTCCGATGCCGCTTCGCTGTAAAATCATGGGTGAGGCGATCGACCCGGCACTTAGAATGACTTCCTTGCCCGCGTTCAACTGGATGGGCTTACCCTTGTGCGTACCCGACACACCGGTGACGCGCTTGCCGTCCAGTTTGAGTTGGTCGACCAGGACATGTTTGAGGACGCTCAGGTTGGGGCGTTTCCGGGCTGTCCGCAAATAAGCGCGCGACGTGGATTCGCGCACACCGCCGGACACCGTCATATGCATCTGGCCGAAGCCTTCGCCGCAATACCCGTTATAGTCCTCTGTGCGAGGATACCCCGCCTCGACGCCAGCATCGATGAAGGCCTGATAGAGTGGGTTGCGGGTCATATTGTTACCGCCTGAGACCCCGAGCGGGCCAGATCCGCCGCGATAGTCGTCTTCGCCGCCTTGCCAGGTCTCTGCTCGCTTGAAGTATGGCAGGCAGTCGGCATAGCCCCAGCTTGTCGCGCCGGCGGCTTCCCACTCATCGAAATCGCAGGCGTGGCCGCGGACATAGACCATGCCATTTATTGATGATGTGCCACCCAGGCCCTTGCCACGCGGACACGTGATGCGCCGATTGTCGACATAAGGCTCAGGATCAGACTCGTAGCCCCAATTATACGTCTTGGACGCCATTGGGTATGACAGGGCGGTCGGCATAGCGATAAGGATGTTACGGTCACTTCCCCCTGCTTCGAGCAGAAGCACAGAGTGCCTGCCATCCGCGGACAACCGATTTGCCAGCACGCAGCCCGCCGAGCCTGCGCCGACAATGATATAGTCGAATGTCTTGTCCATCTTAGTCCGCTTGCTAGCTCTTCAGGGGTTGCAACCCTTCACGCCTGATAAAGGTCAGCGCATAGATGGCGCAATAGATGGCGATCACGACGAGACCAATCCATTCAATCTTCCACGGCGTACACTGGTAGAGCAGGATCAGGCCGAACAAGAGCGACCAGTGGGCAAGGACGTAGCCTGGTCCACCGAGACGCTTAACCGTCAGGCCGAGGTTTTCAGAGTAAAGCCGCGTCAGAGAGTCGAGCGAATTGACGACAAAGATGACGCCCACCACGACCATGCTGAGCTGTAGACCGCCCGCCAGCGCGAGTGCCTCTGTGTGATAGAAATAAAGCACCGAGAACCACAGCGCGATCGGGATGGATGGCAGGATCAGCAATGCGAGCATCAATTGATACACACGCAGCCCCCCAACGAAGCGGGCTACGAATTGGCCGATCATAATGCTCCACGCGAACCACCAGAACAGATAGAAAGCGTGATAATCCGAAAGCGGCTGGGTGAATTTTGGCAAGTTCGCGAAATAGCCGCCAATGTTCGCAGCGCTCTCAATGAGCCCAGTAAGCCCTGCTCCACTGCTGAGCCAGAGCAGTCCGATCAACCCAAAAAAGACCGCACTCGAACCCAGGCCAAGCCATTTCACATAGCGAATGTCCGTGCTCGAAAGCACTGCGCCAAGAACCACAGCCGCGACCAGCCCGTATCGAAACCACGGACTGATCCCCTCGATATAGGTCGGCAAATAGCTGAGGAATAAGAACCCCGTAAACGCACAGGTCGCGATGATGACAGCATTGTTGATCAGTTTGATCCAGCCAATCTCGAACAGTTTCAATCTGGGCTCGACGACGCAAAAGTAGAACGTCGTAAGGAAGTAGAAGCCCCATACCAAAAAGCCCCAAAACCCAAACTCAATCGCGAGCGCATTGGTGAAACCGTAAACCGGTTCGGACTCATAGACCGGGAATTCGGTGAGCGGAAACATGATCAGGCCAACATCAAGTCCGGATGTGAAGAGGATTGCGATAAAGGCCGTCAGCGGCAGCGGGTCACTTCCGTTCAGACGGACGCTTCTAAAGCGAAGGACCAGGATCACCGACGTCAACAGTGTAACGAAAATCGCGATCGATAGGATGGTATTCATAGGTGCCTAATCGTCTGCCGTCGGCGTCACCACCTCGTCGCGCATACCGCGATACAGGCTGAGGCAACAAACCAGCAAAACCAACGTGAAAGGCAGAGCCGCCGCGATCGTCCCGGCTTGCAGCGACTCGAGTGCCGACGTGCCGCCGCCATATAATAGTGCCGAAGCCGTCAACCCAAGCATACAGGCCCAGAAGACACGTTGTGTGACCGGGGCGTCCGTCTTGCCACCCGATGTGATCGTATCAACGACCAGGGCTCCAGAATCTGCTGAAGTGACGATAAAAACAATCAACAACGCGATCGCGATGACCGAGGTGATCGTCGCGCCAGGCATCGCGGCCAGCATCTGAAACAGAACCGTCGCTGAGTTCACGATGCCGCCTGAGAGATCGCCTATCCCATTCTCATATTGGAAGACCGCCGTTTCGCCGAACGCGGAAAACCAGACGACACAGATCGTAAACGGCGCCAGCAGCACCACCGCGAAATACTCCCGCACGGTCCGACCGCGGGAGATGCGGGCAATGAACATGCCGACAAAAGGCGACCAGGAAATCCACCATGCCCAGTAGAAAATCGTCCAGTCATGAAACCAGCCAATATCTTCTCGACCGACCCAGTTTGTCAGCGCGGGCGTATCCCTGAGGTAGGCCACGAAATTCTCTCCCATAC
>JANSXJ010000396.1 GCA_024743015.1 Hyphomonas sp.
CCTGAAAGAAATCAGTCGTCCGGGTTGTCTTCAAATAGAGAGAGGATGTCATGAAATTCTTCATTATCAACAGCTTCCGCCTGATGGTGTACATCGCGTACATCGTCATCATCGGTCTCGGTGTCGCGATGGGCTACTATAATGGCTACGTTCTAGAACAGAGCAGCGTTGAATTGCTGAATGTTGGCCTGCAAGGTCCAGCTGCTGACTTTCTAACGCTGGTCGGTCTCAGTTTTCTGGGATGGGTCGCCGCGAGCCTCGTTTGCGGTTTGATTGTCACTTTTCTGGATATCAGAGACGACATCAATGACCGTTTGCCCGATGCCCGGCGCGACGACTAACTACAATACCTGATACGGAGAGCCAGATGACCGGTTTGGAAGTCGCCAGCGTCTATATTGCTGCAAACATCCTTATTCTAATCTGGCTCGCCTTCCGGGTCGTGACGCATCGCGCCCGGGGGAAGATCTCAATGGGCGATGGCGGATCAAGCGATCTCGCTACGGCCATTCGTGTGCACGGCAATGCCACAGAATATATTCCCGCCATGATGGTGGGATTGATCGCACTGGCCTTCCTGCAAGCGCCGAACTGGGCGATTCACGCGCTCGGCGCGACTTTCACACTCGGGCGGTTGATGCATCCTGTCGGGATGTCGGGTGGACCGATTCAGATGCGCCAGTTTGGTATTTTGCTAACCTGGCTCTGCATGGTCATCCTGTCGCTTGCCTTGCTGTATTACGTCTTTACTTAGGCTGGCATGACGCCAGCCCTTTCTATTTCAGATCTGTCTTCGGCGACGCTGACAGGCGCGCGGCAGATCGCGCTGCCCACGTTGGGATTCGCCGCCGCGTTTGTGGCCGCCATCGCCTTGATGGTGTGGGGTGCGGAAGTGTTTCCGCAAACAATGGCCGGTTCGGTTGGGTTCCTATTGGTTGTGATGGTGGCCGTAGGATCGCACAGCCTGTTCTCGGCGGCGATGTATCAGCGCCTGGTTCCGTTTGAGGGGACACTTCTGAATGCTGCCTGGAAACTGACACTGGCCTGGATCCTGATCACAGTTGTCGCGGCGATTTTGTTCACGGCGATTGTCTTGTTCTTCTCGCTGATCGGATCCAGCCTGGGTGTGGTGTCGGGCGAAGCCGGGCAGGACATAACGGACATGACCGCGCAGATGCGCGAAGGCGGAACTTTCTATCCATTGTTTGCGCTTTTTCTGCTGACCCTGTTGGGCGTGTTCTGGTTTGCTGTGCGCATGATGCTCTTCGCGGTGGCAACGGCGAGCCGAGGCACCGTGCATGTGTTCCGAACCTGGGCTTGGACAAAAGGCTATGCCCTGCCCATGGCGATTGGGGCGATGGCTTTCATCGTGCTTCCTGTGTCCTTGCTTGGCTATGCCGCGACGAGCGTCACGGGCTTGTCCCAAAGCGCTGCGGTCTCAGCCGGATTGGTCGCATTGGTACAGCTCCCCGCCGCATGGCTGGGGCACGCCTACGCGGCGGCGGTCTATAACCGACTTGCGCCGTCCGAACCTGCTGCTGCTTGACCTTGAGGCAAGGCTGAGCTCTTCTTGAACGCAATCAGGGAGGGAGAAAATGGCCAGACCATTCAGTTTTGATAATGCTGCATTCCACTTTTCGCGCACTGATGGACCGCCCGGCTTCTTGCCACGATATCTCGCTGCATACGCGATCGGGGTGCTCGTACTTGCCGTCGTCAGCTTCTTCGCATTGCAGCCTCTTTTCACCGCCTATGCCGAAATGTTCGCGATGATGGCGCAGGGCGCATCCGAGCGTCAGATCGAGAATGCATTGAGCGATGCCCTGATTGTGAATTTTGCTCGGATCTCGCTCGGCTATTTGTTGATGATGGTCATCTATGCTGGCTTCTGGTCGATGATGGAAAGCGCCGTGCTGCGCCGTTATGTGCGCGAAGAAGGCTTCCGAATTGGCTGGGGTGCGGATGAGTGGCGCATGCTGGCGGTCGGGCTGATCTGGATGGTCACCTTCATAGGCGCCTATATCGCGTTTATCCTCGGAATGGTCGTCCTCATCGCACCGCTTGGCGGTTTTCTTTCCGACGGTGGAGGCGCAATAATCGGCATCTGGATGTTTATCGTCACTCTGACCTTGCTGTTCGTCTGGCTTTATGTGGCGGTGAAGCTTTCGCCGGCCGGGGCGATGACGATACGGGACCAGAAGGTCACATTCTTCGGGGCCTGGGGTGCCTCCAAGGGGCGGTTCTGGCCCTTGTTCGGGGCGTTCGTCGTGCTCGGACTGATCCTTTATGTCGGGGTGATCATTCTCTACCTGATTGGTGGGTTTGCTGTGTTTGGGAGCTTGATGAGCGGCATCGATGTCAGCAGCGGCGAAGCCGACCCTGAACAGGTCATGGCTCTGATTATGAGCCCCGGAACGCTCATACCCGTCGCGCTGCTATATTTTGCCATGCTGCTTTATCAAGGCTTCTGGCAGTATGCCTGGGCCGGTGTGCCATCCCTGGTTGCGACAACAGATCCACGCACGGGTGGCATGCACGATGCCGCGAACACGTTCTGATTAGCGGACGATTTCGTCGCTGAGCAAGGCCTCGATCCTGGCCGCGTCATAGCCGAGGCCGGCCAGGACCTCACGCGAGTGCTGACCCATCCGTGGGGAAGGGCCTTTCGGGCCATCATCGGTGCCCGGGAACCGGATGGGCGAGGCCGGGGAGGAGAAGCTCGTCCCATCGCCGCTTGCGCTCGGGACCTTTGTGATGCCGCCCGCCGCCTCCACCTGAGGGTCCTTGGCCACTTCGGCCAGAGTCTGGACCGGGGCCCAGGCAATGGCTTCCGCGTCGAGCCGTTCGGCGATCTCTGCCTTGGTGAATTTGCCGAACGCTTCATCCATCAGTGTGACGAGTTCCGCCGCATTCGCCCGTCGTGATTTACCGGTCGTGTAGCGCTCATCCTCAATCAGGTCAGCGCGATCCATGACCCGGCAGAGCGGTGCCCAGTCGACATTGCCCTGACGCGAGACGATGCAGATCCAGCTATCGTCCTTGGTCTTGAAGAAATTCATCAGTGGCTGGATCTGTTCATGCCGCGACTTGGTCGACCCGATCCGGCCAAAGAACAGCTGGATGGCGAAATCCGAACCCATGGCAAACAGGGCGGCCCGCAAGAGGGAAGCCTCAACCAGTTGGCCCTGGCCGGTGCGCTGTGCCTTCACCAGTGCTGCACAGATACCGGCAGCAGCGGCCATGCTGGTCGTGTGATCGCCAAACGCGGTGCGCAGAGCGAACGGGTCCTGGCCTTTCGGAACGGTCAGGTGACCGACCCCGGCACGCGACCAGAACGACGCGACATCGAAACCGGGCTTGTCTGCGTCCGGACCTTCGAGGCCGTAGCCTGTCAGCGTGCAGTAAACGAGCTTTGGGTTGATCTTGATCAGGTTCGCGAAATCGAGGCCTGCGCGTTGCAATCC
>JANSXJ010000200.1 GCA_024743015.1 Hyphomonas sp.
CCAGCCCGCATCCACGTGCACGACCAGTGGGCGAAGACCCCAATCCTTGATCTTCATCGCCAGGTAAGTGCTGTCGACTCCGCCAGACAGGCCGAGGATGGAGTCGTACTCCTTACCTTCGCCCTCAGCCTTGATCCGCGCAATCATCGCGTCGAGCTTCTGCTTGCCTTCCGCATTGGGAAACCATTGCGTGCCTAGAAGCCCGTCAAACTCGTGGCAGTGATTGCACACACCGTCGGCGTCGAAGGCGATCTCCGGATCGGACGTGTCCATCACACAACGCGTGCATCTCTGGTAGGGGCGGGTCGTCATTCTGGGGTCCTGGCCAATTTCCAATCGCTGCGAGTCGTTCCGTAGGAGAACAGCATCACCAATGCAACCGATAGAAAGATTCCCGAGCTGAGCAGCGCCGTGGTGTAGGCCTGCTCCGAGATGAGAATGCCGTAGAGCCCGCCAATGGCAACGAACTCGGGCATGGCGCTACGGTCGAACATCGCATCGAGGATCAGCAGGAAGGCGGCGATTACTACGATCGCCAACACGTAGGCGGGCAGCCCCGCCTTGACCAGCGCGTGGAGGAAAGCATTGGTGTTGGCATTGGTTTGGTCGCTGCCAAGGAAGCGGTCGCCAACCAGGAAGGTCCAGTCCGAATAGTGCTGGAGCGGTGCGCCGAGCAGCTTCTGCGCCGGCGCGAGTTCAAGCCACAGTTCGGTGTAGTAGGATTGCACCTGCGGTTGAACCAGCGAAATCCGACGCACGACATAATCGGCCAGCGCCGAGTATCCGCCATCCGATACCTCCCAGAGTACGAAGCCGTAGATTGCAGCCAGACCCGCAAGCCCCAAAGCGACGAAACTGCGCCGGGTGCCCGGCATAGAGAGCATGTAGCCTGCCGCAGCCAGCGCAACCACGTTGAGCGCCGGCGACTTCAGCCCGAGCAGCACGAACATCAGCACCACATAGCCCATGGTGACAAAGAGCAGCGTCGGCGACCGCCGCCAGCCGGCCATGAAAGCCAGAAGCGGCGCAATGCCGTTGACCGTCATGTTAATGGCGTAGCCTGCCAGCGAGCGTCCGGCCAGTGCGTCGCGACCTGCCAGCCGGCGATCATAGACCGTGTCGAGCCCGAAGCTGTCTGGCGGCCCGATTGCCACCACGGCGATCGCCGCGGCACCCAGCAGCAGTCCGGCTAGCGGCAGCGCCAGCATGTGACGCGGAAACAAGAGGACAGGCAGCACGAACCCGCGGACTCGTTCGAAGAGGAAACGGCGTGCCGCAAGCAGCGCGAAGGCGGGCAAGTACAACAGGGCCATCATCGCCACAGCCTCGTCGATGGTGAGGATGCCTGTCGCCTGCCAAAGCGCTCCGCCCCAAAGAAAACAGATGACAACGTAGAAGAACAGGAACAGGTCCGAGGGCGCGCGGATATTGCGCGGCATCAACGTCGCGGCCAGTGCGCTCCAAGTGAAAAGCAGCAGGGCATGGGCGAAGTCGAAGCGGATGGGGCGGAACCCGATGTAAGCGTTGGCCTGCTGGAGATTGACGTCGTAGATCGCAAAGCCGAGCGCCGCTAGGGTCAAGAGCGCCAGAAAACGCAAGACCATCTCCGTCAGATCCCCGCCAGTTCGTCGGGGTTGTAGTTGATCAGCACGGCCCGGTGCTTGCCATGGAAGACAAACAGACTGCCCGCCGAGACCGCCGTTGCGCCGCCCTCTCGCACCGCCTGCGACAGGTGCTCGATCGAGCCGGCCCCGCCACAGGCAACAACCGGCACGTCCACTGCCGCGGCAGCGCGCCGGACAAGGGACAGATCGAAGCCGGCCATGGTACCATCTGTGTCGATATTGTTGAGAAGGATTTCCCCGGCCCCGGCTGCAACCAGCGCCTTGAGATGGTTTTCAAGCTTGAGCCCGGTTTCCTCCGACGCCGATTTCGCCATGACCCGATAGCCTTTGAGAAGCGTCTTGCGAATGTCCACGCCGCCCACCACGGCTTGGCTGCCAAATGCGCCGGCGGCCTTGGTGATGACGTCCATGTTGCCGAGCGCGGCGGCCGAATTGATGACGACTTTCTCGACGCCGGAGCGGATCAGCCGGCGCACCTGGTCGAACTCGGTGATGCCGCCGCCGTAGCCGATCGGCATCAGGCATTCCCCGGCAATCTCCTCGATCAACTCAAAGTTCGGGGCGCGCCCTTCCTTGGAGGCGTCGATGTCGAGAAGCATCAGCTCGTCAGCTTCCTTCTCGCTGAAAATCCGAACCGCATTGACCGGATCGCCGACGTAGACCGGGTCCTTGAACTTGCGGGTCTTGACCAGTCCAAAGCCACGCAGCAGAAGGCAGGGGATCACGCGCGGCCGGTACATCAGTTGGACCCTTCTGCAAAGTTCGACATTAGTTGCTTTCCGAAACGGTGGCTTTTTTCGGGGTGGAACTGCACGCCGCAAACATTGTCGCGAACCACCGCTGCGGCAAAGTCGATGCCGTAATTGGCCGCCATCAGCGTCGTCACACCTTGCCCCGGGTCGAGATGGTAGCTGTGCACGAAGTAGAACCGCGTGTCGTCCTCAAGGCCGGCAACCAGCGGGTGCTCGGGCTCCGGCATTGCCACTTCATTCCAGCCCATGTGCGGCACGCGCAGGCCCTCGATCCTCGGAAAACGACGTACATTCATGTCGAACCAGCCAAGCCCGGGCTCGTCGCCTTCTTCGCTGCCGTGGCCGAGCATCTGTGCGCCGACACATATTCCCAAAAGGGGGACGCCGCCTCCCAGAACACGCTCTTCGATCAGCGGGATCAGTCCGGATGCGCGGATGTTCCGCATACAAGTGTTGAAATGGCCGTTGCCGGGCAGGATGATCCGGTCGGCGGCGGCGATCTCGTCTGAATCGGCAGTGATCACGCTGTCATGGCCGACGCGGCGAAGCATGTTCGCGACCGCCGCCAGGTTTCCAATGTCATAGTCGATGATCGCGATCATGCTGTTGTGCCACGGCTCAGTCGAAAGGTCAGGGAGATATAGGCAACATATAGCAGGCTGTAACCTATCGCATAGGCGAGAAGTGTTGCGGCATAGGCCTGCGGCAAAAACAGGGTCGCGAGGGTCATGCCCAGAAGCACCAGTTGCCAGATCAGGTCGAGCTGCTGTTTTTCGGCAATGTAGATGGTGTAACTGAGCGGGCTTGCGACGAACCGAAGCGCAAACAGCGGCAGGAGGATCACTGCCGCCTGGCCCGCTCCGCGCCAGTCCTCGCCAAAGGCGAACACGAAAAGCTCCTCGCCGGCGAGAAAGAAGACCAGGCTCGCTGCCACCGAGCCAGCGGCAAGAACCTTGGCGGTCTGCACATACTCCGCCCGGCAGTCGCCGCGGGTGCGCCAGGCCGACGACGCCCGACGCTTGAACACGTCGAGCACCGCCGTACCCATCAGTGAAATCGGGGCGCCGAGGGTACGAAATGCAAGGGCGACGAAGCCGGCCGCCTCTGCGCCAAAGCGCCCGGCAATGACCAGAAGCGGCAGTTGGGCGGCCAGCGTGTTCACCGAATCCGCCGGCAGCGAAAACATCGGGAACTTGCGGTACCGGCTCCAGAACCCGACCAAAGCACCAATCCCGCCCTCAAGACGGCGTGGCGGCAGCCAGAACATCATCACGATAATCCCGGCGGCAACGCCTGCGAGATGCGCCGCCGCCAGCGCCGTTGCCGAAGGCGCCACGAAACCCAGGCCGATCTGCAGACCGGTGATAGTCGTCGCCTGCAGGATCCGCATGAAGGACAGCGCCTTGAACAGACCCTCGGCCGCCGCCCAAGCCTGCCATATCTGTGAGCCCGTCAGTGCCAGGAATGCTGCGGGAAACATCACGATCAGCGCCGACGGCAGACTGGCGAGGCGATCGGCAAGGAGTTGGTAGGCAACCAAGCCAAGCAGCACCACTCCGGTCACCATGGCCAAAGTGGTCAACACGGTGGCCATGGCCGCGGCGGCGCGGGGCGGTCCGTCCGGCTCAAGCGCCAGCGCCATCTCGAAACGGCATGTGGAAAAAACGCCGACGACAGCGGAAATGCCGAGCCAGCTCATGAATATGCCGAACTCGGCCGGAATGAACAGGCGCGCGATCACCAACGAGCCCAGGAGCGGGATCAATTGTGCGATGGCGGTGCCTGAGAAAACCAGGGCAACGTTGCGCCAATAGCTGTCGGCACCTTTAGTCAAGTGGAACTCGACGGGGATTTACCAGCACTCTTGATCTCTTTGAGCTAACAAGCCTCACTATCAAGGAGCCCCCAGCGATATAAAAAGAACCGGGCTGGCAAAATCCAATAGGACCAGGATGTCACGATAACTTATCGCCATCACCAGTTCGAAGCCGTCACCTCGCCTTCCGATTGGGTTTCACTGCGTTGTCGAGCTCTTCGGGCACCATCTTGTCGAAACACACTGCGTACTTCCAGCATGCTATTCGGTTATCATAGAGTGGAGGCCCAATCGATACGAGCTATTTGTCTTGTTCTGCCACGCTGATTTGCGGCGCGTTAGTCTCACGGCACGAACGACTGGTACGCATGGGGTCAGCTGCATAAAGAGTCAATCCAAATGCGTTGCCGAAAGTCACCAATGCCCGTTTGGTGGCATCAGTCTCTGCTGCCTTGAGGGCAAACTCGTGGGCTTGCCCAGGATTTGTGCCATTTGCTTGGCCAACCCCCGATCCCTCGCGCACGACCTCAATATCACCCGCACGGACGAGAACGCGCACCCGCGTCGTGTAAACGGCTTCGTATCGGTTACCGCAGCGTTTGGTGTATACGCAGCAGCAGTCGACCGTCTCCCGTGTCCAAGCGTCAAAACCAAATATTCGGTTTGCTTCGGAAATCACATGCCAGCCTTCAAGATAACGCCATGTCGTGCCATCGTCAGAGCGTGTCCGAATGTGCTTGAGGTTTGGTTTTGCCCTGAGTTGACGCCGTTGCTTGTCTGTGAATCCCATTATTTCACCCTCACCGACAAACCGCGCTCTCGGTTGGATAGTTCGGCACCGGAAATTGCGGTACCAGCTTCGAGCGCGTCACGGAGCCGGGCGCGATCAAGTTTGGCAGGTTGGGGAATGAAGCACCATTCGGGAATCAGAGTTTCATCGGTGACGATCAGCTTGGCTGGCGTTGTCCGCAGACTCACCGTAAAATCTGGCTCGATGATTTTCGTTATGTCAGCCTCTGCCATGGCGCGTTGCGCCGTCGACCGCTTGGCCTCCATTCGGCTTGAAAACCGAGCCAACCGTAGTTTCAGGTCGGCCAATCGGGTTTTGAGTGCAGCAATCAACGTTTCGTCCTCAAGCGCCGATCGGACGAGGGATGAAATCGCTTCGTGCAGTGTGGTTGCGCCTTCGAGCGTATCTGCCAAGGTGCATTCATCAAGCTCGGGCCACGCTTTCTGTAGCTCTGACCGAATGTGGATGAAGTTGGCTAGTTCCCCATGGAGGCGCCGTCGTACGTCTTGTCTTGCCATCTTAATCCTCCAAAATGTAATTAATATCGTGCAAATTGCACAAGAAAAGTGGCAAAAATGTGATTACAGGTAGCCAAATCCGGGCGGCGCGTGCTCTTTTGAAATGGAGCTCCGACGATCTCGCCCGTCAAACAAGCATGTCGCGCAACACCATTAGTCGGCTCGAGGGTTACGACGATCTGCCGCCAAGTCGGACAAAATCGTTGCACGACATAAAGCAAATCATGGAGCAGGCAGGCGTGGTTTTCATCGATGCTGACGCTGAGGGAGGTCCGGGCGTGCGCTTAATACGACCAAAAACGGGCACGGCGCCCTGATTGCCTGGTCTGAAGCATCACGCAAGAGAGCACATTTGAGCTTAATCGTCAGGAACGGCTGTCCTATCCAATTTGATTGAGCAAAACGACCGTTGCCGTGCAGCATGCGCGATTTCTTCAACGGCCAGCTGTGAAGCAGCTCATGTAAGCATCGCGAAGTTGATGGCTCGAACCAGCGCGATAAAGAGGCGATCGCGATCATAACCGTTTAACGCGCTTTCGACTGACCTGGCATTCGAACAACTTCTGAAAAGGGACCTCGATGCCCGGTTGCCGCTGGCTTCTGGAGCTTGCCAAGCATTGGCATGAGCGCCTGTTGGATCGTTGCGCACGTGAAGCGTGTCCAACGGCGCAGGGCCTTTTCCGCCTACATCACCTCAGTTCAAGGCCTGCAAAGATGATACCCCAGCGGAGAACGGCAATTCCCGAAACAAACCCAGCGGGAGTTTCACAACAGATTAATTGAAGAAATGCCCCTATCATATTGAAAGATTGACCAATTTTTTAGATGTATCAGTGTACGAAGCTCCGTTGTGGTCCCGATCGGCATTCACCAGGGCGAAATCGACACCCCGCCAACCACTCGCCGATCCCAAAGAATTGCGGGCGCGGTTCAGCGTCTGCAGCGTCAGGCTTCCATCAACGTGAGCCGTAAGATGGCGGAAGTGGAGACATCTGAGTCTCGCCGGCCAAACGCTCATTGCCGACGCCTGCGCATGTCCACCCGAACGGTGGCCCTTGCGTCCCTCTCACCAAACCCTTATGTGCCGCGCTCGTACAGGGGCAAGGCCCGCAGAAATGGACGGACAGGACACCGAAAATGGCCAAGGAAAAGTTTGAGCGCAACAAGCCGCATGTGAACATTGGCACGATTGGTCACGTTGACCATGGCAAGACGTCGCTGACGGCGGCGATCACCAAGTTCTTCGGCGACTTC
>JANSXJ010000274.1 GCA_024743015.1 Hyphomonas sp.
AATCTTGTCACCCGGCTGAGCGCCGCGATCCAGCAGAGCCCGAGCCGCATTGTTCGACCGGGCCGACATTTCCGGCCAGGAAACGATCCTGTTCCCATGGATGAGGGCAGGGTCGTCAGGACCCAGATGCGTCGCATTATCGTCCAGAATATCACCGAAGTTCCAAATCGATTTCGCCATATCGCCGCGCCTCCCTTGGGTGTTTCGGTGAGCTTAGCCATGAATTTGTTGTCGAAAAGGGCCGCCGCAGCGGCAACGCGATGGGGTCTAGAATAAATCACCCTGATCTGACGGATCCGTTTTCGGCTTAGCTTTCGCCGGCCGCGATGGCGCCGGGGCGGTAGATTTCTCGAACGGCGTGAGGGTCACGGTGCCGTCGGAGAGTGTAAGATCGACCTGTCCGGAGGTCGTCACCGCTTTGGCGGTGCGCAGCACTTTGCCTTTGTCATCTCGGACGATTGCATACCCGCGATCCAGGGTTGCCTGATATGATAGCGTTTCCAGGAGTTTCGCCTGTGCGTTCAGCGCGGTCTTCTTTGCCTCCCAGATTCTGTTCAGGGCAGGGCGGGCGCGTCGGGCGGCTTCGGAGAGCGCCGTGCGCGCTCGTTTCGCATCAGCGGCTACGGGCTCAGGGCGCAGACGCGACGCGGTCTTCGAAAATGCGATCCGCTTGCGGGAAGCTGCGCTCGCGAGACCAGAGCCGAGGCGTGTGGAGAGATTTTCAAGCTTTGCAAGTTTAGAGGATACGATTTGCTTCGGACTGATGAGCCCCGCACTGATCGTATCGAGCTTTGCGCGCCGACGCTCGACCAGCGTCCGGACGGCTGAGGGCAGACGGTCGGCAACCGCATCGTATCGCTGACGTTTGGTGTCGAGCAATCGGTTCGGCGCTGGCAGACGGTTCGCCTCAATTCGATCCTGTCCGCGCTTGATATATCGCACCAGAGCACGTTTGAGGCGTTGTTCCATGTCACCGATTTGCAATTGCAGATCGGACCTGACGGGGACAGCGATTTCAGCCGCGCCAGTCGGGGTCGGAGCGCGCGCATCAGAAACGAAGTCGATCAGCGTCGTGTCAGTCTCGTGCCCGACCGCGGAGATGAGCGGGATCTCGCTCTCAAAGGCAGCGCGCACGACGTCTTCTTCATTGAAAGGCCACAGGTCTTCGATCGATCCGCCGCCGCGGCCAACAATCAGGACGTCTGGTCGATCGGTACCGGTCATTGCGTTGAAGCCGCGAATGGCCGCAGTGATTTGCGGAGCCGCGGTATCGCCCTGGACGAGGGCCGGCCACAGTATCACCCGGACCGGAAACCTGTCTCGGATACGGTGCAGGATATCCCGGATGACCGCGCCTGTCGGTGAGGTCACCACCCCTACTGTGTTCGGCAAGAATGGCAGCGGTTTTTTATGTTTCTGATCGAACAAGCCTTCGGCTGCGAGTTTCTTTTTTCGTTCTTCCAGCAGCGCCATGAGCGCGCCAACACCAGCCGGGCGCATATCGTTGGCGATCAGTTGATAATTGGAGCGTCCGGGATAGGTCGACATGCGCCCGGTGGCGATGACTTCGAGGCCTTCTTCCGGGCGGAACGGCAGGCGAGAGACCTGACCCTTCCACATAATCGTATTGAGGACGGCCTTATCGTCTTTCAGATCAGCATACATGTGGCCCGAGCGGGCGATCGTCACCCGGCCTAGCTCTCCGCGCACGCGAACATGGTCATAGGCCGTCTCGATCGTGCGTTTCAGCGCAGATGACAGCTCCGAAACAGTGAGCTCGGGCAGGTTGGAGGTGGGTGAATCGTCCATGATCTAAACTTAGCGGCGGCAATCTCGCGCGTCACCCTTTGTGTGCGCTTAACCAGCTTGTTTTGTGCCGAGCCGTCAACTGGGGACTTGATCCCTCATCCAGTCCGGTCCAGTAGCTGCGCGCATGAAAGTTCTTGTTGTCGGATCGGGCGGCCGCGAACACGCCCTCGCATGGAAAATCGCGAAGTCTGAAATCGTCGACGAAGTATTCTGCACGCCAGGCAATCCTGGAATGGATGCCATAGGGCCATGTTTCGACGTCGAGCCAACCGATCTGCATAAGATGCAGGAGCTGGTCCTGCAGCTCTCTCCTGATCTGATTGTCATCGGGCCTGAGGCACCGCTGGCCGCAGGATTGTCCGATGCGCTGCGCGCCCGTGGCTTCGATGTGTTCGGCCCCAGCGAGAAAGCGGCGCAATTGGAGAGCTCCAAGGGGTTCTCAAAGGACATGATGAAGCAATTCGAGATCCCGACCGCCGCCTATGGCCGGTTTACAGATCTCACCGAGGCGCTCGATTTCCTCGAAACCATGGAAGCTCCCTATGTGATCAAGGCTGATGGTCTGGCTGCAGGAAAAGGCGTGGTCATCTGTGACACGCTCGAAGAGGCAGAGAACGAAGTCGAAGCCATGATGACCGGCAAGTTTGGTGATGCCTCGACTGAAATCGTGATCGAAGAATTCATGGACGGCGAGGAAGCGTCGATCTTCGTGCTGACCGATGGCGACGGCGCGATATACCTGCCGCCGGCTCAGGATCACAAACGCGTTGGCGACGGCGATACGGGTCTGAATACGGGCGGCATGGGGTCCTATGCGCCCGCGCCTGTCGTTACGCCCCGGATCATGGAGCTGGTTCAAACGCTGATCGTCGAGCCGCTGCTCTCCGGCATGGCGGAACAGGGCATGCCCTATCAAGGCGTGCTCTATGTCGGGATCATGGTGACAGCGTCCGGACCGAAAGTGGTAGAATTCAACGCTCGATTCGGTGATCCGGAATGTCAGGTCCTGATGGCAGGTTTGCCGGGAGACATCGTTCCTGCACTGCTGATCTGCGCGACCGGTGGGCTGGTGCACGGCCACCGTGAAGTCGCTGAAATGATGGGCATCAATGCCTTCCAACCGGCCGCGTGTGTTGTGATGGCGACCGAGGGCTACCCAGAGTCCTATGCTAAGGGTTCGATCATAGCAGGGGTCGAGGCGGCCGATGCGATTGAAAACGTCACAGTGTTTCACGCGGGTACCGACAAAGACGGCGACGGAAAGCTAATCGCTGTCGGTGGCCGGGTGCTGGGCGTTACGGCGACTGGGCCTGATCTGCGCGCCGCTGTGGACAGGGCATATCGCGGCGTTGAGGCGATCAACTGGCCGCAAGGCTTCAACCGGACAGATATCGGCTGGCGGGCGTTGAAATAGTGGCCGAACGCGATCTCTCGACGCTTCTTTCGACCCTGCACGTCGAACAGCATGATGGCGTGTGGCGGTTCGAGACAATCGCGGCAGACCAAGCTTCATGGGTGGAGCTGGTCAATCTCAAGGATACCCGCAGCATCGCGATGTTGTTCCAGGAGCGTGAAGGGCTGACAGTGGTGACCAAAGCCACAGACGAAACGCCCGAAACCAATCGTTGGGCGTGGCTTGAGCTGACGGTTTATTCCGACTTGCAGGCGGTGGGATTCCTCGCGCGGGTGGCGGCTGCCCTGTCTGAGGCGGGGGTTCCCTGCAATGCCGTCGCCGCATACCACCACGATCATATTTTCGTGCCGGAAGCGCGTGCCGAGGATGCGTGCAAGGCCATTCTGGCGCTTCGACCGGATAGCTGACCCTGCGTCTGACTTGTCGCGCGCCACGGCTTCGCTAAACAAGTTTCAGAAGAGAATTCCACTTTGGGAGGTGCGCCATGGTCCATAGCGGCAATGCACAAGAAATGTTCACCGGCACAAAGGATGTGGCCGATAGCCACAAATTTGATGAATCCAATCTCGAAGCCTGGATGGTCGAGAATGTTGAAGGGTTTGAGGGCCCGCTGACAGTCAAGCAATTCAAAGGTGGCCAATCCAATCCAACCTATAAGCTGTTCGCGGGTGGCAAGACCTATGTCATGCGCCGAAAGCCTCCGGGGAAATTGCTGCCCTCCGCGCATGCCGTCGACCGCGAATTCCGGGTCATCGATGCACTTTATCCGTTGGGATTCCCGGTCGCACGACCGTATGGCCTGTGCATGGATGAGAGTGTTGTTGGCACGATTTTCTACATCATGGACTGTGTCGAAGGACGGATTCTCTGGGATGGGACGTTGCCTGATATGGAGCCGTCTGAACGGCGAGCGATTTATGAGGCCAAGATCAAGACTTTCGCGGATTTGCACAATGTGGATTGGCGCGCCGCCGGGCTCGAAGGCTTTGGCAAGGAAGGCGATTATATTGCCCGCCAGACCCACCGCTGGACCAAGCAATATGTCGCCTCCGAAACCAAGAAAATCCCTGAAATGGATGCGCTGATTGACTGGTTGCCGAAGAATATTCCCGACGGCGACAAGACGACGATCGTGCATGGCGATTATCGCCTCGATAATATGATCCTGCATCCGACGGAGCCGAAAGTCATTGCCGTTCTCGATTGGGAGCTTTGCACACTGGGCGACCCACTGGCAGACTTCACCTACCACCTGATGAACTGGGTCATGCCGAGTTCTGATCCCTCTCGCGGCGCGTTGGTCGATATTGAAGACATGAAAGCCTATGGTATCCCAACCATGGAAGAGTACACGGCGCTATACTGTGAGCACACGGGCCGGGATGGTCTGCCGGAAGTAGATTTCTATTTCGCCTATAATGCATTCCGCCTGGCGGCGATCTGCCAGGGTATCGTCGGCCGGGTCCGCGATGGGACAGCCTCCAACGCTGCGGCGGCAACCATGGAAGCGCGCGTCGCGCCGCTTGCAGAGTTTGCGGCAGACTGCGCTCGCAAGGCCGGGATGGTGGGATGAGTTTCGACACGCCCATACTGGAACAAGACGGCACTCTAAGCGGGCCTTTGCGATCACCTGCCAATATGCTGGTCGAGCAGGAATATGGCGGACACAAATCTATCCATGATGATGCCGAAGCCGAACGGCTCGGCTTCAAGGCGGGTCCGATTGAAGGGCCGACGCATTTCAGTCAATTCGATCCCTTGCTCGTGCGCCTCTGGGGGCAGGCCTGGTTCGAGCGTGGATGCATATCCTGCCACTATAAAAACATGGTGGTTGAAGGCGAAGAGGTTCGGGCTTTCGTGAAGCCGGTGTCGAATGCGCGCGCAGAGTGCTGGGCCGAAAAAGCTGATGGCACGCCGGTACTTGAAGCG
>JANSXJ010000335.1 GCA_024743015.1 Hyphomonas sp.
GAGGCTTTCATACTATCCGCGTATCCCGGCGAAAGCCGGGATCTCCTGCCTCGTAGCCTGAAGCCGTCGGCAGAGATCCCGGGTCGAGCCCGGGATGAGCGGAGGTATGTTATGCCCCCCCGACATCGAAAGCGGTCACAGCACTGTGTCGCAATCGTGCATTGATCTGATCCCCGCTATCGTCGCCAAGACGGTCGGCTGATTCTTCATGCACATCCGTGAGGTTGTGGATGGTCCAATGATAGCAACAGCTTAGATCACGGACTTGAAGATCGTGACACAACCAAAAGCTGCTTTGCGTTGAACGCAATGACCGCATCAGCGTTATCGTATTGTGAAAAGAATACGAAACATGATGGACGATTCCCACCATCACAACCGACCATTCGGTCCTTATGACCGATCCGAGGCGAGCGAAAGCGACCGTCTTGAGGATTTGATCGCGATACTAAATCGCTCGCTCATGTCTTCATTTGCAAAGGATGCGGCATCCCAATCAGACCTCGTTGCGCAATTGGAGACAGCCAAACTGGTCCTGCAAATAGAGCTGAACGGGCATTTTCAACGAGCGGCGCGTCAGCTCGGAGACTGGACGGACGCCGTGCAGCCAGAAGGGGGCGATGAATGTCTGCGCAAAGAAAATTAGCGTCAATTCGCGACGGCCAAGAAACGTATCGACCTGTCGAGGGTTCGAACCGCCTGGATGAAGTTATGGCGCTGGGTCAAAGTGGCATTCAAATTCGCGTTATGAAATACGGTGAGGAAGCGTCAGGCCACCAACCGTTCGTGATTCTAAACTCCATCGACTTTCCTATGCCCCCGTCGGAGCAGTTTTGTGATCGGATGTGGCGTTCCGGGTTCAGAGTCATTTTCATCGAACGTCCAGGCTTCGGCACATCAACGCCTTTGCCAGATGTGCTCCTTCGATCGGAGAATATTCAAAAGGGGGCCGCTTCGATGGCGGAGGCGGCCATTTTGCAGGAAGTGTTTAGGAGACTGTCGCTCGAAGATTTTGTGCTGCTGGGTATGGGGAGTGCCAACTCTGTTTGCTACCGGCTCGCCATGATCTGCCCAATGGTCGCGCTCGCGATCTTTTCCAATGCCGTATTCAATCAGAACATCCTTGATGTGTTCCGTCCCAACTGGTTTCAGGCAATGTTGCGGCAAACAATCCAGTCCAAGGCGGGGCTTCAAATCGCATCATTCGGTGTGAAGTATCGTCTGCGGCGGAATCCGGAAGGGTTCTATCGTCAGGTCTTGCAGAAGAGCGCTGGCGATCTTCGCTATCTTCAAAACAATCTCTCAGATTTTGAGCAGGCCGCAGAATTGTTTCAGAACATCGAGGCGCAGACCATAGAGTATGATCTCAACATGTCGCTGAAACCAGATGCATTGTTGAAAGACGGATTGTTTGAAACGACCAATGCGGTTGCATTTTCAGGGCTGGAGACAACCGATCATTGGAAGTCCCAGCTTAATCAAGAAGCCAAACGTCTCGGCATCGACGTTAAGTACGCTCCAAATGGCGATCTATATGCGCCTTACGCGTCACCAGAATTTTTGCTTGACGTGATCAAGGATCGCCTCAGCCGATCGGGCACGGCGCAGAACGGCTAGTGTCCCCTTTGGCGCCCAAAGCAGACAGAGAGCGGCGGTGTCTACTCTTCTCCAAAGAGACCGGTCTGCATGCCTGCTTGCGGTGCGGGGAGGCCGAGGCGTTTATAGGCCAGGGGGGCGGCGATGCGGCCGCGCGGTGTGCGGGCGACATAGCCTTTTTGCATGAGATAGGGTTCGATCACGTCTTCGACGGCGTCGCGCGCTTCCGACAGAGCGGCGGCAAGTGTGTCCGCGCCAACCGGTCCGCCAGCATAGGTCTTGACCAGCGCGTCGAGATATCGCCGGTCGAGGGCATCAAGGCCGTCATCATCGATCTGCAATCTAGCCAGCGCCTTGGCAGCAGCAGTGCGGTCAATCTGCGTGCCGTCGGCTTCGGCAAAATCGCGGACCCGGCGGAGCAGGCGCAGCGCGATGCGCGGCGTGCCGCGGGCGCGTTTGGCGATCTCGACCGCGCCGTCCCCTGTCGTCGGGGCGCCAAGCTTGCGGGCGGCCGCCATGACAATCGTCGAGAGGGTTTCGGGCGTATAGAATTCGAGACGCAAAGGAATGCCGAACCGGTCGCGTAGCGGCGTGGCGAGCAGGCCCGCGCGGGTGGTCGCCCCGACCAAGGTGAAGGGTGAGAGATCGAGACGAACCGAGCGCGCCGCCGGACCTTCACCGATGACAATGTCGACAGCATAATCTTCCATGGCCGGATAGAGCACTTCCTCGACCGCCGGTGGCAGGCGGTGAATCTCGTCAATGAACAGGACATCATTCGGCTCGAGATTGGTCAGGATCGCGACCAGGTCTCCAGCCTTCGCGATGACCGGGCCGGATGTGGCGCGAAAGCCGACACCGAGTTCCTTGGCAAGGATTTGCGCAAGCGTCGTCTTGCCCAGGCCGGGGGGCCCGAATAGCAGCGTATGGTCCAGCGCTTCGCCACGGCGGCGGGCGGCGTCGACATAGACGCGCAGGTTGGATTTGATCTCGTCCTGTCCGACATAGTCATCGAAGCTTTGCGGACGCAGCGCCCGGTCAAGCGCCTCGCCCGCTTGCATTTCAGGGTCTGTCAGCGTTCCGTCCCTCATGCCGGGCTCAGCTCTTTCAGGGCGGCTTTGATCAGCGTGCCTGTGTCACCGTCAGGGGCCTCGCGCGCACCTGCAGCCACCGCGCGGGCCGCTTCAGACTGGGAATATCCAAGGTTAACCAGCGCCGAGACAGCCTCCCCGCGCGCGCCGGTCTTGAGCTCGGATGCGGCCGCGACACTACCGGCAGGATCGACAACGAACTTGCCGAACCGGCCCATTGGCGGCGGCTTGCCGGAAAGCTCGCCAATGATCCGCTCGGCGAGCTTCTTGCCGACCCCTTTGGCCCGCGTGATCGTCGCTGCATCGCCCAGAGCGAGGGCATCCATCAGCTCGCCTGCGCTGATCGCATCCATGATCGCCATCGCAGACTTTCCGGCCACACCGGGCACATCCTGCAAACGGACGAACCAGGCGCGCTCTTCATCCGTGGCAAAGGCGAAAAGCGTGATCGAGTTTTCCGTGACACGGGTCTCGATAAAGACTTCGGCTTCTGCGCCGACCGTGAGTTTTGAGAGCAACCGGGATCCTGCCAGCGCAACATAGCCGACGCCGTTCACGTCGATCATGATTGAATCTATTCCGAGCGCGGCGACTGAACCGCGAAGGCGTCCGATGATCATGATTGATCTCCGTCTATCCCGGACTCGATCCGGGGTCTGGTGCGGCCAGACACCAAGCCCAGACGCGTGAGGCCCGGGATCAAATCCGGGGCAGTCGGATGCTGGGCCTTCATGCGGCGGCTCCCTTCAGCTGTTTTGGCGGCAAATTGTGCGCCGTGCAGATGGCGCAGGCCAGGGCGTCAGCGGCGTCTGCCTTCAT
This sequence comes from Hyphomonas sp., assembly GCA_024743015.1. Classification (GTDB taxonomy): domain Bacteria; phylum Pseudomonadota; class Alphaproteobacteria; order Caulobacterales; family Hyphomonadaceae; genus Henriciella. The sequence goes on from JANSXJ010000335.1 coordinate 3,507, forward strand.
TTTTCCGGCGCGCGGCAGGAGACGTTCAATCATGAACTGGACCTGGTCCTTGTCCGCCTTGCCGGTGCCGACGATTGCGCGCTTGATTGCGGTGGGTGCGAATTCGGAGACTTCGAGACCATGAAAGGAGAGGGCGGTCATCGCGGCGCCGCGCGCCTGACCCAGTTTCAAGGCCGACCGCGGGTTCGCATTGACGATGGTTTCCTCGCAGCCACTATGGTTCGGCGCGTAAGTGTTCACAAGTTCACCTACGGCGTGAAAGATGCCCGCCAGGCGGTCAGCCATGGGCAAGTCTGGATCGATATTTATGACACCGTGGCCGACATGACTGAGGCGCGAACCGATCAAATCGATCACTCCCCAGCCCGTATGGCGCAGGCCCGGGTCGATCCCAAGAATCCGAATCGCGTCGCTCATACGAGTTGTATTAGCGCGTATGGTTAAGAACGTCTTGCTGTTTTCGTGTTTTGTTCACGTCGCCCGCGGGCGGGTTATCCGAAAAGCCACAGGAAAAGGCCGCTCCAGACAAAGCCGCAGAACAGGACGCAGGCAATCAGGATCATGCCGCGCTCCGACAGGAAGGCGGAATTCTCGTCAAGTTCGGCCTGGCGGGCCGTCATTTCCGTCGGTTTGAAAAACCGCTCATCCAGCCAGCGACTGGGTTTTAACAGGTTGAAAATCGTTGCCATTCCGCAAACGCCCCATTTCCTGTCCCTCTAAACCGGGTCTCAGCGAC
>JANSXJ010000217.1 GCA_024743015.1 Hyphomonas sp.
TACCAGCTGAGCTAACGCGGCGAACCAAATTGAAGGCGGTGACATACTCTGCCCGGCAGGGTTCGGCAAGCCAAAGCTTCACGCATAGGCTTGCGGCGCGCGCCTAGCCGGGGCTTGCGGCTGAGCCGGCCAGCAGGCCGCCATCAAGCGTCAACGTCTCCCCGGTCATGTAAGCCGCTTCGTCGCTGGCAAGCAGGACGGCGACCGCCGCGACCTCTTCCGGCGTGCCGAAGCGCTTCATCGGCGTGTCGGCGACCAGGGCGGCCATACGCGCTTCCCGGTCGGGGCCGTCGCCGATCATCGGCTCCCAGATCGGCGTCAGGATGGCCGCTGGTGCAATCGCATTGCAGCGGATCGCCCAACCGTTCTGAGCGCAGTAAAGCGCGACCGAGCGGGAGTGATTGATGATTGCGGCTTTCGAGCTCGCATAGGCGGCGGCGCCTGCAATACCGACCAGGCCGGATCGCGAGGCGATATTGATGATATTGCCCTGGCCTGCGGACTTCATGGCTTTTATGGCCGTCTGACAGCCGAGCAGGGTGCCGTCCAGGTTGACCGCGTGCACCTGATGCCAGGCGTCCAGCGAGACATGCTCCGGGTCATGGATGAGTTCACCAGACTCAAAGCCGGTTATCCCGGCATTGTTGACCAGAATGTCGAGACTTGGATGCGCGGACAGGACAGCCTGCCAATCTTCTGGGCGGGCCACATCCAGGCGATGGTACGCCGCGCCGATCTGTTCGGCGTGCGCCTGGCCTTCCGTGTCCAGAATGTCCGTGACGATGACATCCGCGCCTTCTGCGGCGAAGGCTTTTGCGATGGCGGCGCCAATACCGCGGGCAGCGCCCGTCACGAGCGCGATTTTGTTGTTTAGACGGGGCATAAGAAACCTCTCAAGAGAACTTGCAATGAAGCACGCGCCAGGCGCGCGGGGCAAATGGATCATGTCCGGATAACCGGTGCCGCTAGTTCATTGTCTCTCGAAAGCTCCTCTGGGTTGCGTGACAGATAATAAGGACGCGCATTGCGTCAATGAAAAAATCGATCATACTGCTGTATCGCATGCGATTGGGAGCTGAGGGATGACCGAGAAAGAACGTATTACCGGGTTCGGAGGGTTCTTTTTCCGAGCCAGAGACCCGGCCAGGCTTGCGGCCTGGTATGAAGAGAATTTCGGCATCGATCCGGTCCCCAGCGATTATGATACGCAGCCCTGGCACCAGAATGAGGGCCCCACCGTGTTCGCGCCGTTCAACCAGGACACGGCCTATTTTGGCGACGATAAATCAAAGTCGTTCATGCTGAACTTCCGGGTCGCAAGCCTGGAGAAAATGGTCGCGCAATTACGGGCCAACGGAAACGAAGTGACCATAGACCCGGACAATCCTCACCCGAATGGCAGTTTCGCGCGCGTCTATGATCCGGAAGGCAATCCGGTGGAATTGTGGGAACCACAGCATAATCGCGACTAGGTTTCAGCCACCGCTTTCGGACGCTGCACCAGGGTCACCAGAACCCAGGAAATGATCATCAACAGATACCAGCTGCCCAGCTTTTGCAGCGACACCAGGTGCCAGCCGTCTTCCTGGCCCGGATACAGCCAGATGGCTGTGAACGTGGCAACGTTTTCGGCGATCCAGATAAACACGCTGACCAGGAAAAAGCCGACCAGAAGCGGCATCTGATGCTGCCATCTCCAGACGCGGTAATGGACGCGCGTTCGCCAGAAGATCAGACCGGTCAGCGCGAAGAGCAGGTAGCGCGCATCGATCACAAAGTGATGGCTGAAAAAGTTGATATAGATCCCGCAAGCCAGTGCCAGAGTGAGCGCAATGCGGGGATAGGCGCGCCAGCGAAACTCAAACACCCGCGCCGCCCGTGCGAAATAGGACCCCACCGCGGCGTACATGAAGCCCGAGAATAAAGGGACGCCGCCAATCCGAAGAAAATTGTCTTCCGGATACACCCAGGACCCGGCCTCGGTCTTGAAAACTTCCATGGCGGTGCCGACCAGGTGGAAGATCAGGATGACGATGGCTTCGCTCGGCCGCTCCAGCCGCGTGATCAGGAACAGGGCCTGAATGGCGAGCGCATAGAGAACCAGGAAATCGTACCGGGCGACCGGCGCATCGACAGGATAGGCGTAACGCGTGACGATCATGCTCAGCAAAAGCAGGCCGCCAAACCAGCTGGCCCAGGCCTGTTTGATCCCAAACACCAGAAACTCGACCAGCGCCAGCACCACACGGTCTGGCAGAAACCGACCAAGCCAGGCTTCCAGCCCGGGCAAAATGCGGTCGAGGGTTTCATCCACCCGGGAATCAAGCGTGCGTTGCATGCCGGGACTGTCGGCAAAAGATGTGAAAACTTAGCGACCTAAGCGTGATCTGAATGCGTCATAACCAAAGTCGCTGACTTGTTCGACGTGGCCGTCTTCGTGGCAAATCGCGAGATTGGCGAGGGGGTTGCCGTTGAATGTATTGGTTTTGACGAAGGAGTAATGCATCTGGTCCTTGAAGATCACGCGGTCTCCCGGCTTCAAAGGGGCGTCAAAAGAATAATCGCCGATAACATCTCCCGTCATGCAGGTGCGACCCGCCAGGCGATAGGTGTGCGCACGCTCACCGGCGGCGCCCGCACCGGCAATCTCGGGGCGGTAGGGCACTTCCAGAACATCCGGCATATGAGTAGACGCGCTGGCGTCGAGTAGCGCGAGGTCGCCATCATTCCAATGCAAGTCGATGACGCTGGCATGCAGTTCGCCTGTATTCACGACCAGGCCGCCGCCCGGTTCGAGAATAACCTCAACGTCAAACTGCTCGCGGAACGCCTTGATCGCTGCGATCAGTCGGTCGACCGCGTAACCCTTTGCATTCAGGAAATGTCCGCCGCCAAAGTTCACCGCGCTCACCTGCTTGAGCGCTGGCGCAAATTTTTCGGCCACGTGCTCAATCAGCCCAACAGAACCGTCGGCAAGGCTCTCGCAGAGCGCATGGACGTGGAAGATGTCGACGCCGGACCAGTCAATCTCGGCGAGTTTCTCAGGCACTTCACCAAACCGGGACATGGGCGCGCACGGATCATAGAGATCGCCGCCCAGGGTGGCATTAGAATAGCCTGGATTGACCCGCAATCCGATCTTGGCGCCGGCGGCTTTGGCGATCGGGCCGTACCGCGCCAGTTGCGCAGCTGAGTTGAAATAGATGTGCTGAGCGATCTCGCAGAGGCGTTCCACCTCGCCGGGGGCGTAGGCGGGCGAGTAGACATGGACTTCCTTGCCAAACGCTTCCGCACCAAGCTGGGCTTCCTGCTCGCCGCTGGCCGTGGTGCCATCAAGATAGTCGCGCATCATCGGAAAAATAGCCGGGAGAGCAAACGCCTTGGTGGCCAGCAGGATTTTGCAATCCGCTTCCTCGCGCACCCGCGCAGCGGTTTCGAGATTGGCGCGCAGCCTGGCGATATCCAGGACAAAGCAGGGGGTTGGAAGTGTATCGAGCGTCATAGCGCGCATGTGCGCTTTTATTCCTCGTCGATCAAGCGGTCATTTTCATCGCGCCGCTCATGCCCCTTGATGCGTACCCGACCATCGCCGAATGGCGCGTCGCGATCCTCAAGCGCCTTTTTGAGGCCGACTTCGCTGGCATGTTTGATGAAGGCCCGCGCGCTCGCCGCCTGATGACCGCGCGCATCATTTTCGGCCGCGTAACGCTGCAGCGTCCGCGCGCCCATGAGCTCGAGGCCCATATTCACGGCCCGCTTATTGGCGGTGAGAATGTCCGGATCGATCTGGGCGAACCGGTCGGCGAGCCCTTCCACTTCGGCTTCCAACAGGTCTGGCGGCACGGACTTCAAGGCGAAGCCGATCTCTGCAGCCTGCGTGCCGCTAATGCTGTCGCCGGTCAGGAGCAACCGCTTGGTCCATTGTGGTCCGAGATTGTGCAGCCAGAACTGGTTTGGCAGCGCACCGAGATCCCGTCCGGCCGGAAACCCGATCTCTGCATCATCGGCAACAATGACGATATCGCACAGCAAGGCGAGGTCCGTTCCGCCGGCTTTGCAATGGCCATGCACTTGGGCAATGACCGGTTTGTGCATGTCAAACGCCGCCATACGGTATCGCTGGGCCCTTTCGAGTTGCCAGATATCATCGTCCACGCTGCGAGATCCGCGATATGGGGCGTCCGGATTCTCAGTCTGCAGGCGCGAGATCGGCACGCTGTCACCGCCGGTCAGATCATATCCGGCCGTGAAGGCGCGTCCGGCACCTTTTATGATGGCGCAATGAACGTCCTTGCGCGCATCCGCATCCCAGAGTGCTTCTGAGAGCTCGGCCTGCATTTTCAGGCTCATGGCGTTGAGCTTGTCCGGCCGGTTCAGCGTAATCCGCGCGCGGCCCTTCTCGATCTGATAGAGGATGGTGTCGAACATGACAGGCAGCCTAGGCCGGTTGGGGTGGCGAGTCGAACCGTCCGGTCAGGCCGCCGCACACATCGGGCGTTCCTTGCTGTCATCAGCGGGAATGTATCCGAGTTGCTGCAGGCTGATGGCGAAGTCATCAACATAGTTGCAAGGCTTCTCACCTTGTTGAAACTGAGTTTGCGCAACGAATTCATGAGATCCGGGTCGGGTAAAGGTCACAAAGGGCGACCAGACGCGGTGCCAGCCTCGCGACCGCGCAATATCGGTGACGCCGAGCTGTTCCGCCAGCGCTTCGCCCATGGGGGCCCGGACATGCAGGTGGAGCACGCTGATCTGAAAGTCCTGGCCTTCGTTCGGCAGACTGGCGCGCTGGGCCTCGGAGAGTGTGTTGCCAACAAAATCACTGATCAGGCGCGGATTTTCCGGGTTCATTTCTTCCGCCGCGAACTTCTTGCAATAGGGGCATTCCTCAAATCCCCAGATCACCATCAGGGGATTGTCCGCCTCCGTCGCGGACTCAATCGCGGCGGCGTATAATGCCCGCGGATCGATACAGGCGCGATAGGTCGCGTCGTCGACATCCGCTGTGCATCCAGGCGCGGGGGTGAAATCAGCATAATCCACTGCAGGGACGAAAAGCGGCTTGTCGGAGTTCGATCCTGCCGGGTTGCAGGCGGCCATAAGCATGGCCAAGAATGCGAACAATCCGCTCAGTCGAACCAGATTCATGATGCCCTCCATGACTTCCGATGCTGCGTCGCGCGATTTCACCAAGTGATCAAGCGCAGACACGCGAATGTGTTCAGGATGGCTACTCTAACAACCCGCTGGATCAGAGCGCGTTTAAGACACAAATTTCGAGTCCGCGTTCGGCGTTGGAGGGTACGTAAAACACCTCCGCTTATCCCGGGCTCGGCCCGGGATCTCTGTCGACGGCGTTAGGCAACGAGGCAGGAGATCCCGGCCTGCGCCGGGATACGCGGATCAAGTGAAAGCCTCATCCTAAGCTTGTCGGAGGACGAGGCGCGCTTTCCGGAGACACCTGCGCAGGCAGGTGTCCATGGATGATTGGTGAACTTTGATCCCTGGGTCCCTGCCTGCGCAAGGACTGGCGGATTTCAAGAAGCGCGGCCCTTTACCCTTCAGGTCCCCGATCCTTCGACAGGCTCAGGATGAGGGCCTTAGGGTCTTATGTCTGCTCCTGACCCAAAGCGGACATTGGCTTGCGTCCTGCCACGTGCGTCTGGCTACGTCTCGACCGCGAACAGGTCGTCCTGTTTCCCGGTGGGGACATCAATCACGTACCAGGGCAGGCCGCGTTTGGCGACGTCTTCCAGGAAGGGCTTGGCTGGGAACTGTTCGACATTGAAGACGCCCGCGCCGGTCCACTCGCCTTTGAAGAACATGGCGGCGCCGGAAACCGGGGGCACGCCGGTCGTATAGCTCACGGCCTGAGCAGAGACTTCCTTATTGGTCTCGGCATGGTCGCAGACATTGTAGATCATCTTGGTCACTGGCTCGCCATCCTTGCTGCCGCGCAGGATGACGCCGATCGAGGTCTTGCCCGTATAGCCTTCCGCCAGGGTGCTCGGCACCGGCAGCAAGTCCTTGAGGAATTCCATCGGGATAATGTCCATGCCCTTATGCTTGATCGGCTCCAGCCCGATCAGGCCGATCGATTTGAACACGTCGAGATGCTTGATATACTCGTCGCCAAAGGTCATCCAGAAGCGGATCTGTTTCAGCCCCTTGATGTGTTTGACCAGGCTTTCCTCTTCCTCGTGATAGATCAGGTAGGACATTTTCGGGCCCACCTCGGGATAATCGATCATCGTCCGGA
>JANSXJ010000224.1 GCA_024743015.1 Hyphomonas sp.
CCCCAAGTTGAACGGGTCTGGTACTCAGTGCCGTCAGTCATGACGACAGTGATGAAGTGATAGTCTGGATGGCCTTCGGCTTTCATCGCGGGTGCCTCTTTGAGTCTGTTGCGGGACGATTACTGACCGGCCCTGGAATCTCGGAAAGCGCGGACATACAGGAAGGGACGAGGAAGAGCAAGCCAATTGAGTCAGGTCGCTCTGTCGGAACTGACAGTGGCCAACCGAAACGGATGTGAGAGGATCTTTCTATCATCACAGGAGCCCGATTCATGCGCCTCATTTTCCGCCTCGCCATAGCCTTGCTGTGCACCTCGTCCGCAATTGCTGCCAGCCAGGCGGAAGATATGCAGCTGCGCTATATCACCCTGGTCAATTATGGCGGCTATAATGTCGACCCGGTCGTGCTTCACTGGAAGACGCCGGAGGGGGAAAAAGACTCCAAGAATCTCGGCGCCAAGATCGGTAAGAATGAAGCGATTTGCTACGATCTCACCAAAGGCGGCGATGTGCCGGACGGATCAGAGGTCTGGCTCGTGGCCAAGATTGAAGCCGGTGAGACCAAGAATTGCCGCAAAGACCGCAAGCATATCTATAATGCCAGCAGTTCTGAGACCTGGTGGCTGGAAATGGCCGGCACAACCTTCAACAGTAATCGCTGCGAGAATGTCAGCGACAAGAATAAGGATTATGGCACCGGCACCTATGTCAAAGGCAATTCGGATGATTGCAGATAGGCGAGACAGGCAGCTTTTCCCGGCATGAATGCCAGAGGCTTTACCCTTTGTCCGCAGCGACCCCAGACGCCAGTTCAGGGTCCAGATAATCGGCGGTGATGCGTTTGTCCGCTTTCTCCAGACGCCACGTATAGTAGGCGAACGCCATCCATGCGAGATGAAATACAACCCCGGCAATAAGGGCTAACCAGCCCGGTATCGGCCCGATATGCGCGCGATGCAGAAACTCGTCCACCGAGCCGACATCCGTCGGATGCATTCCGATCTTCGCGTAATAAGCCGCACCCTGAATGAGGAAGAGCCAGCCATAATTGCGTCGCAGCCGACGCCCGACGGCGCGCATCGTGGAGATCCTGTGGCGCGGGCGCAAATAATCGTCCGAGAGCGCCGTTCCTTTATCCATCGCGATTTGGGCGCCCTGACCGCGTAGGATGGGAACGTAATTGGTGATCTCGATCATGCGCGCCCGGAATTTCCAGACATAGAAGTAACGGTAGCGACGCGCCTCCAGGATCAGGAACATGGCCGAGAGCAATCCCACCAGCACAATTGGAAGCGGCGAGGCCTGCTCATTCGCGAAGCTGACTGAAAAAGCGATCCCGGTGGAGACCACCGCCCAGTTCGTCGTCATGTCGAGGCGTTGTCGCCAGATCGTCGAACGATAGACCTCCGCGCGATACAAGTGCGCGAGCGCGCCGATTTCGGCACTGCCATTTATTGCTTCAGGCGGGTCTTCGTTCGGATCCATCATGGCTTAGCTATACTCTGAATCGGTCAGCCGCCAATCTGGTCTTTCCGCGCATCGCAATAGCCCAATTCCTGAATGGCACGGTAGCCTTCCAGAACACGGCGCACTTCGCGCGTATCCTCGTCGCTACTGATGGCGCGAATACGCGGCAACAGGCCGAGCACATTTCCATCGATCCGGGACCGCCAGATTGAGTATCGCAAATTGCCTGGCGCATCCGTATAGAGCAGCGCTTTTTCAAACCGCGGGCGATCACAGCGGGCCATGGCGAGCTCTGCGGCAGCGTGCGCGAGGTTGGGCTTTTCAAACGACGACGACGATCGCGTGAGATCCAATAAAGCGTCATTCAACGCTTCCGAACCCGACGCGTCTTCAGTCATGAGGCGTTTGCCTGCAGAGAGCAGAGCATCCGCGCGTCCGAAATTGAGAGGCTCAGCACGATCCTTGGCGACTTGGATAAGGCGCGCTGTCCCGCCAGCCCGCAGCAAAGGTTCAGCCTTCTGCCAGCCAAAATCGGGATAGGTCTCGACCAGACCGGCCGTCGCCTGCAGCCGCGTTTCCCAATACTCGATCAGATCCTGATCGCCGGAATTGCTGGCGGTCTCAAGGAAGGCGGATGCTAGCCGAGCGCGCTTCTCTTCCGGCAAGACCAGGGCTGCGCTCCAAGCCGCGTCGAGCACACAGGCAGCCTCGGTTTTCTCGCACAAAGGGGTTTGCGCGCTCACCGCACTGCCCGCCAGCGAGGCCAGAAGAAGAGAAATCAGCCATTTCATCCAGGTGCAGTATCGTGTCCAAGCTGAACCCAATCTGAGTAAGCCCAGCTTAATCAGAATGTTAGCCCCGTCCCCGATAGGGGGCGACGCCTGTATCGGGAACGTAAAGTCCATCCGGGACGTCCCCGGTCTGCCAGAACACATCGATCGGAATACCGCCGCGGGGATACCAATAGCCACTGATCCGCAGCCATCGCGGCGACAATAAAGAGGCAATCTCTTTGCCCACTTTCAGGGTACAATCCTCGTGGAAGCTGCCATGATTGCGAAAACTGGTCAGGAAGAGCTTCAGGCTCTTGCTTTCAACCAGCCAATCGCCCGGGGCGTAATCGATTACCAGGTGGGCGAAGTCAGGCTGGCCCGTGACCGGGCAGAGCGAGGTGAATTCCGGGCAGACGAAACGCGCCAGATAAAGCGTGTCTGGATGCGGGTTTTGCACCCGCTCGAGCTTCGCCTCGTCAGGGGAGGTCGGCGTCGCGCTCTGCTGCCCCAATTGGTCGAGATCGGAATAAATGTCCTTGTCCGCCACATCAGCCTCCAAAAGTTGGAATCAGGTCGAAGCGCAGACCCATATAGAGCAAATAGGCTGTCAGCAGGATCCCGCCTTCCCAGCGCGCAATCTTGCGCCCGGTAAAAGCAAAAACGAAGAGCAGGACAAGCGACAAGAAAATCGCTCCCATATCGGTCCAGGTCACCATGCTCGCGGCCTGACCAAACTGCATGGCAGCCACTTCCAGCGGAACGTTCGCTGCGCCGGTTTCAACCAGCGAGAACGGAAAGACGATGGCTGAGATTCCGAGAATGCCGAGAATATTGAACACATTGGATCCGAGCACATTGCCTAGCGCCACATCGGCTTTGCCCTTTCGGGCGGCGACGACGGAGGTGACAAGTTCCGGAAGGCTCGTCCCGATGGCCACAATCGAAATTCCAATGACGGTTTCCGAAACACCGAAAAGTCGCGCCGCATCCGACCCGCCTTGAACCAGAAACTTGGCACCAAAGATGACCCCCACGATGCCACCCGCGGTCATCAGCAGAGACAGCCAGATCGGGTCATCGTTATCAAACTCTCCGGCTTCGTGCTGGTGCATGCCGCCCGCCGCGCTATTGGCATTGCGGTCCAGGATTACCGAGACGACGAGATAAGCAACCAGCAAAGCCGTAAACAGGATACCTGTCAGCCGGGTGAAGGCGTCCATCCAGACCACGACGGCAAAAACCCCTGTCACCGCAACCATGAAGAGCCCGTCGCGCATCAACGCTTTTGGGTTTGTCATGATCGCCCGAACGAAGGCCGCCGCGCCGATCACGAGCATGATGTTTGCGACATTTGAGCCGATCACGTTCCCGATTGAGATCCCGACGGCGCCTTCCTGCAGGGCTTCCAGACTGGTGACAAGTTCCGGCAGGCTGGTTCCGAACCCAACCAGGGTCAAGCCGATGACCAGTTCCGACATACCGGCCTTGCGGGCGATCCCGACGGATCCGCGCACGAGGGCTTCGCCGCCCGCGAACAGCAGCAGAAATCCACCCAGGATCAGCATGGTCATCATCATCGGCTTTCGCTCCCAAACGCTTGGCGCCTATATGTGTACCCTTGCCAAGATGTCCATCCGGGTAAATGATTTCGATGTATCCGAACACCCCTGGAGCAAGCTCGAATGCAGTATAAACCCCTTCTGATCGCTGGCACGCTCGCATTGTCGTTCTCTGGCTGCGCAGCCATCCCGCCCGACAGCGCCTCAACCATCACGCAAGCCTCGCCATCAATGGAAGCGCGGCTCCTCGAAGTGATTACAGATCAGCAGACCTCATGGAATGCCGGCGATATCGATGGCTTCATGAGCGCCTACTGGAACTCACCGGAGCTGAGATTCGCATCTGGCGGGACAGTTACTTACGGGTGGCAGGAAACCCGAGACCGCTACCACGCACGCTATTCAAACAGGGCATTGATGGGGCAACTCCTGTTCGATGATCTTGAGGTCAACCTTCTTGGAGCGGACGCTGCGATCGTTCATGGTCGCTGGGCCCTTGAGCGCGAGTCGGATCGCCCGTGGGGCCTCTTCACCCTCGTCTTCAAACAGATTGACGGTCACTGGAAAATCGTCAGCGACACCACAACTTCGGCAGGCTGAGCATGACCCTTCCCCGCATTCGACAACTCGTTTTCGCCTCCAAGGACCATGCCGACATTGAACACTTGCGACACGTTCTGGATCTCGGCGAAGGCTATATCGATCCTGGCGTCGGCGAATTTGGACTGACCAATGGTGTGTTCGCCCTCGGAGATCAGTTTCTGGAAGTTGTTGTTCCGATCAAAGACGATACCGCGGCGGGGCGGTTCATCGACCGGTCGGGCGGCGTCGGTGGCTATATGGCGATTTTCCAAACCAATGACCTTGCAGGCGTGCGGCGGCGCGCCGACGATTTGCACATTCGCCGCGTCTGGAACATTGACCGGCCTGATATCTCAGCCAGCCACCTTCACCCAGCCGATATCGGGGCTGCGATCGTATCGATCGATGAAGCACACCCGGAAGGCTCCTGGCTGTGGGGTGGCCCCGGATGGCGCGACAAGAGCCGCCCCGGAAGTCTGGTCCGCTTGGACGTCGACGCAGTAGATCCACAAGCCCTGAGCGAGCGTTGGGGACGCGTCCTTCGTGTGCCGTCTCAGTCAGTCGGAAACGGCATTTACGATCTTGAACTGGGCGAACACATCATTTCGTTCAGACCCGGCGAACGAGATTTCCTTTCGGGATACGTCCTGCGCCATCCGGACCCACAGGGCTGCATCGATCGCGCCCGAGAGGTGGGCCTGGAGATCGATTCACAGTCATTCACGTTCACCGGTGTACGCATTTCCTTCGCTTCTGATTGATCCTGATAGCAAGCGCGCTACAACCCCTTGGGAAGAATCACGCATGGATCGCAGAAGCAGGCAGGCATGAAACAGGGGACACTCGATCTGGAAACCAGCCACTCGCCGTTGGAAACAGCGATTGAGGGGAGTTTTTTCCGGAATTTCATCACGACGCTCATCATCGTAAACGCGATTATTCTTGGCGTGCTGACCTATGAAAGCTCGCTATCGCCGGGCTTTGTTGCGTCATTGAGCTGGTTCGATCAGGCTGTGACGATTATTTTCGCCGGCGAGATCGCGCTGAAATTGATCGTTTATCGCCTGAATTTCTTTCGGAATGGCTGGAACTGGTTCGACTTTCTGGTGGTCGGGATTTCGCTTGTCCCGGGCGGAGCAGCGTTCTCGGTCCTGCGCGCCCTGCGCGTTCTGCGCGTTCTGAGATTGTTGCACATCGTACCGATGATGCGGCGGATCACCGAGGCTTTGCTGAACGCGCTGCCTGGTATGGGCGCAATCCTCGCCGTCCTCGCGCTGCTGACCTATGTCGGCGCGGTCATGGCCACCAATATGTATGGCAACACCGACAATCCCGAAGTCGTGGAGCTGTTCGGTGATCTGCCGAGCTCAGCCTATTCGCTGTTTCAGGTCATGACCATGGACGGGTGGCGGTTCGAGGTTGTGCAGAAAGTCGTTGATGACGGGCATCCTTATGCGCCGCTCTTCTTCCTGCTCTTCATCTTCGTCGCAAGTTTTGCCGTCCTCAACTTGTTCATCGCCTTGATCGTTGACGCGCTCGCCGAAGAGCAGCGCGCCGCAACAGACGAGCTTCTCGACGAAATCGAGGGAGAAATGGATGAGGAATTCGAGACCGCCGATAAAGAGCGGGAACAAATCATCACCATGCTCACCGAGCTCAAGAAGGACATTGCGGCGCTCAAAGCAGAACGTTCCGACTAGGCCACGCCATTAAAAAAAGTCCCGCCAGCAAGGGTACTGGCGGGACCAAGCCGGAAGCCG
>JANSXJ010000114.1 GCA_024743015.1 Hyphomonas sp.
CATCGCTTTACAAGGCCCACACCATTCTGCCCAGAAGTCCACAACGACAGGGGTGTCGCTCGCGACGGCATCGTCGAAATTATCGTCTGTGATATGCTCAGCGGCCATTTTGACCTCCGTTGAATTCTATCGTGGGGCATAAGATAGGGACTCTTTACCCTCGTCAAACCCGGCTCTCAACACGGTTTAGTGATTCTGACATCGCCTGACCATCCAGTTCGATCAGATGTGGGCCGTCCGTATAGAGCAAGGCGCATCGTACCGGGCGATCCGGAAAGAGCGTCTGGAAGACGGCGCGGTAGGCTGCCATTTGAACCAGATAAGGCGTCTCGATATCGCTCGCACGAACGGGGGCAGGTCTATCTGTCTTGTAGTCGACAATCATCACGTGATCCTCATGGATGATCAGCCGGTCGACGCGGCCATTGACCATTTGCCCGCCAGGAAGCGTCCCGACGATCGCTGCTTCGTTGCGGCCACCGGAAGCGAAAACCCCCGCAAAATTCGGATCGCGGAGCGTTCGAAGCGTCACCTCGAGCATCTCGCCTTGGTCTTCGGCGGACAGGTCCGGCTCACGGGCGAGGAAGCGGCTTCCGGCACGCTCCCAGTCTGCCTCGGGGAGATCGGGCAATGTTTGCAGCAGGGCATGAATCAGCCGGCCTCTGCGCAAGGCCGCGCTGCGGTCGGGACCAAAGGGCGCGATCACCGCCGCACGATCTTCTGTGAGACGAGACGGGGCAGCCAGCCGCGCTGGTGGAACAGGTGCCGGGGCCAGGCGTTTCAACCAGGCAGGCGTTGCAATCGATTCAGCGCTAGCCGCCTGATCTGCATCGATACATATTGGGGCTTCGCCATAAAAAAGGCGATCACCTGGAATGGTCTCGTCATCGACATCGCTGTCGGTAAGAGCGCGCATTGCTATCAGGCACCAGCGATACCAAGACGATTTTGCATACCCGGTCTTGCTCGATCCCAGTCCGGCGCCCGCGATGATCAACCGGTCCGACGCACGAGTGAGAGCGACATAAAGCAGGCGTCTCGACTCGCGTTCTGCAGCCACATTGGCGGCGTCGCGCAATTCTGATGTCGCGCGGCAGTCGAGCCGCGACGATGGGCTGTGCAGCGGTGTCCCGTCATCTGTGAAGAATAGGTCATCCGAAACTGATTTTGTTGCCCCAGTCGTGTCCGGCAGAATGACCACGGGCGATTGTAGACCCTTCGCGCCGTGAACGGTCATGACCCGTACGGCCTGGTCAGGTTCGCCAAGTTCGCGCTTCAAAACGGTGTCGCGCCCTTCCGTTTCCGACAGATAGGCCTGCAGGCTTTTCGCTTTGCTCATGTCATGACTGAGCGCGCCGGAGAGCAATGCCTGGATCGGATCGCGGACCGGTTCACCGAGCCGCCGGATCAGCTTGTCCCAGCCGCTAACACCCTCTGCATCGCGTTCGGTGAGCGCCCGTGTCAGGAACTCAAATGCTGGAAGATCCCGGTGTTCGATCAAGCGCTGACAAAAATGCCTGGCAGCCTGAAATTCGGATGTCTGGCTCGTGTTCAGACGCTGCCAGAGTGTCTGTTCCTCGCGGCCATGTGCCAATGCGAACAAGTGGCGATCATCATCGACAAGGTCGCAAAACGGGCCGCGCAAGATTTCCGCGAGCGTCAGGTCATCTCCGGGCTGCAGCGCGAACCGAATGAGGTTCAGGCAATCCTGGACACCAATATTGTCCAACAGGCGAAGCCGGTCCGCACCAGCCACGGCGACGCCTTCCTGCTTGAGGCTCTCGATCAGGGCATCGAACAGCTCGTTGCGGCTTCGCACCAGGATCAGAATATCTTCCGCTTGAACAGGTTTACGGATCCAGCTGCGATCAGGCTGCTCCTGCCAGACGCTTTCCCCGCGATCGATCATCTGGCGGACCTCGAGTGCGATACTGCGCGCCAGACGACGGCGGGGCGCGTCTGCCGGTATGTGATCTGTCGGCGTCGTCCAGGCATCGTCTTCAGCGTCCGGGCCGGATGGCATCTCAAGCGGCCAAAGTTCCACGCGGCCGGGTTGGTTGGACCGCCGCGCCGTGTGCGGCTTCAGATCCGCATCAACAGGCGGCAGGGGATCCGTTGCTGCGTCCGACAGGGGCACGCGCGCCCGCACTTCATCGACGAAGCGCAACACTTCAGGTGTCGACCGGAAGGACATCGCCATCTCGGGTTGATTGACGGGCCGGTCCTCAGCCTCCGCGATGATTGCCTCGCGCGCGACAAAGGTCAGTTTCTCTGCTTGAAACTGTTGCTGATCGGCACCCTGAAACGAATAGATCGATTGTTTCGGATCGCCGACGACAAACTGAGTACGAGGGTCTGCTTGCCGGTCGCGCCCAATGCCGGACTGAAACTCCTGGATGAGCGCATTGATCAGAGCCCATTGCGACGGGCTTGTATCCTGAGCCTCATCGAGAAGCAGATGCGTTAAGCCGCCATCAAGTTTGTAGAGAACCCACTCTGCGGCGTTGGAGCGGGTCAACAGCGCGCGTGTATGTTCGATCAGATCCTCGAAATCGAGTGCGGCCCGCATCCGTTTCTCTTGCCCATAGGCATCGATCATGGGCAGTCCAATGCGCATCAGCGCGATCGTTCGTTCCGCCACTTCCGCCGCTGCGAGTTCGGCCTGCACGCGTTTCATGCGTGTGATCTCGCGACCTTCCGGATCTCCCTTTTTGAGATTGCGGGTGAATAAGTCCGCCACCAGAGGACCCGCCTTGGCGGTGAAAGGATTGCTCCCGGCTGGAAAATCGCCCTTCGCTCCTGCGAGCGCACTCATATAGATCTGATAGCGTTCCTCGGCATTGTCAGTGTGGATGAGAGAGGTGAGCGCGGTCAGGAGTTTTTTGTCCGAGCTACCGGGTTTCTCGAGCACGTTCAGAGCGTCGATTGCGGCGCTCAGCTCAGCTTCCGGCAGCGCGTCCACCATGGCGGCTTGCAAAATCTCGTCAGGACGTGCGGCTCCTGCCGCAGCAGCAATCCGAATTCTTTCATCAAGTTCCATTTCGGAACCTAAAGAATACCAGAAGGCTTGCAGCGCCTGCCGCTTGTACTGCAACGCATTGAGCGCCGCGCCGACTCCCAGCCCACCAGTGGCGCGGGCCAGCACCCGCATTTCGTCTGGATGGGACAATGCGGCGGCTTCCAGACGCTCGGAGAGGACCGACCGCCACAGGCTGTTTGCTTCATCCTCTTCGATCTCCTGAAACCCAGGAGATATTCCGGCCTCCAGAGGGAACCGCCTCAGGATTCGGGCGCAGAAAGCGTGGATGGTTTCAATGCGCAGTCCGCCGGGTGTTTCCAGCGCGCGAGCAAACAATGCGCGTGCCTGTCGCAGATCCTCTGGTGCATAGTCTGTGTCCGACCGTCCTTCGAGCTCTGCGAGTTTGCGCCGCAGAGCGCCGTCATCTGCGACTGACCAGTCTCCCAACCGGGAAAAGAGCCTGGATAACATCTCGTTGGCCGCCGCCTTGGTGTAGGTGATACAGAGAATGGAATCCGGCGGCGCACCAGGGCGGCCATCCGGTCGCTGTAGCAAGAGGCGCGCAACCCGGTCGATCAGCACTTTGGTTTTGCCTGATCCGGCATTTGCTTCAACCCAAGCCGACAATCCGGGCTCAGCTGCCTGCGCCTGTGCGCGCTTGGCCTGCTCGAAAGCGGCGCTCTCAGGGGAGGTCACCGCATCAGTCATAGGTCGCGAGCCCGGTCCATTCATCCCGCCGGGCGAGCCGCGAATAATCGCTTTCATAGCTCACGCGTTCCGGACGGGGTGCACTCAAATAGGGTTGATCTGGCTTTGAGAATGCAGAGATGAGGCGGACGAGCCCAGCCTCGGCTTCAGCGATTATGTCGGCAATGGGAGCCGCCTCGATCCCGGCGCGCGCGTTGGCTTCACCAATTTCTCTGATTTCAAAGCTTGTCCCAAATCGTAAATAGGTAAGCGCATCGACATCGGCTTTGCCAAGTTTCCCATAACCGCCTTCGCGCGCGATGAGGCCTTGCAACGGCATTTGCGGGCTGAGCCCGGCGCGGACCTGTTTTTCGCTTGGTGGTTTTCCGGATTTGAAATCCAGAATAGCGGCGCGGCCACCCATCCACCGCTCGATCCGATCCGCAGTACCGCTTAAGGTAAAACTGGCGCCATCAATTTCGAGTGTGATCTCTCCATACGCTTCGGTAAGCGGTTTGCCGTCCAGCTTGGCCGCCTGATCTGCGCGCCACTCAAGATATTTCGCGCTGATCTCACGCCGTCGCTCGCGCAAGGCGATGAGTTCGGATTCAGGTTCACCGCCGCGCCGCAACTCTTCTTCCAACAGCGTGAGCAAAGCCTCCGGATCGTTCGGCGTACTCTCCTCTTCAAACCGTTCCAACGCCTTGTGAATTGCCGTGCCGCGCAGTCGCACATCGGGCGGGAGGTTCAGCGGATCCAGACGACGAAGCCCCAGCACGTATTCGCAATAAATCGCGTACGGGTCGCGCACCAATTGTTCGATTCTTGTGACGGACAGCTTGTTCGGACGAGCCGCGATCGGCGGAGCGGGTCGCGGTTCCGCGCTAAATCCTGCGATGGGGGCGGGGGCCTGTTCGAGAACTTCGAGCCAAGCCAAGGGGTTGGAGTCTGGCGAGGGCGCCAGCGCCGTGTCAGCCTGCACACCAAGGGCGCCGCGTGCCAGCGTTTTTAGCCGCCAGAGCCAACGCGATGCTACAGCCGGTTTATCGTCCCGCCGCTGACTGGAGAGCAAGGTCACGTTCGGAGCTGCGGCGAGTTGCGCAAAATCATGCGCCGAAAGCCCAATCCGCTCATCCGGGTCGGATAGCCCGATCCGTTTGCGGAAAATGCGCGGCAGGAACGCCTCGGCAGGGGGCTGCGCCGGCCAGATGCCTTCATTCAAGCCGGCCAGGATGAGCCGATCCGCTGTTTGCAGTCGAGCTTCCAGCGGTCCCCAGATCGCCAATCGCGGATGTGGCGAACCGGAATGCACGCTCACCATCAGCGCCTCGGCATTCAGGAGCTCGTTCCAGATTTTTGGCGATTGCAGACCGAGAGGCTCTGCAAGTTCGGAGAGGTCCCGCATCAATCGCGACAAAGCAGCTCCGTCTTCTCCCGACCAAGGGTCAGGGGCGTGCGACATGCGGCTCGATACCTCGCTCACCGTCCGAAACCAGTCCGCGCCGGTGCATGGCGCCGTCTCGAGCGCGACGGGGAACACGTCGGAGAGATCCGACATCACGGACTGAGCGCGATTGAAATCTTTCTTGCTGCCGTGGCCGTGGCGGCTGGGTTTGCTTTCGGCCAGCTGATCGATGTGCGCGACGAGTTCGGGCCAGTCTTGCCAGAGGCGTGGTCCTCGAAGGCAGGCGCGGTCAAGCGCAAGAACTGCGTCAGGATCGAGGCGGCAATAGGGGTGGTTGAGGACGGCCATCAGCGCAACGGGGCAAGCCGGATCGAGCAACCATTCAGCGACCAGCAAAGCGAGACTGCCAGAATCGGTTTGGGTCAGGGGCCAACCCGACGAGGGCGCGACTTCAATGTCCCAGCGTTTCAAAACGGCGCTGACGCGCCGCGCGAGTCCGGGATCCGGCGTGACCATAGCGGCCGTGCGTCCGTCATGTTCGAGGGTTTCGCGCAATATCAGCGCGGCCAGCAAGGCTTCGTCCGTGTCATCCTTGGCGTCGAGGATGGACAAGCCATTCAGTGCCGCTTTTACGAAAGCCGCAGTGTCTCCATTCTCGGCCATTTGCGACAGGCGCAGCGTCCAGTCCGCTGTGCTGGGGGCGGGGGCAAGCGCTTCGTGAATGAGGCGTCGCCGCGCAGACGCATTCGGCGCAGAGCTGCGGGCAGGCCATGGGTGCACGACATCTGGTGTCAGTCCGAGTTCCTTCAACGTCCTCGCCAGCGTGAACTGAGGATGTGAGGGCGCGTTGCCAACACGCTCCAGTGCTTCTGGGCCGAGCTCGAGATCCAGGCCCGGCAGCAAGACCAGACCATTTGGCAGCGACATGGTGGCCTTCATGAGCAATCGACTGGCAGGCGTCGCCCCGGTCGAACCGGCAATGATGACAGGGGACTGCGGGGGTCGCGACTGCCATTCCCGCGTCATCGCCTCGGCGGCGGCATAACGTCGGACATAGGGATCCATGCGCATCGCGCTTTCAAGCTCGGTCGGCCACTGTTCGGTGATGATCGACAGGAACTCGACAGAATGCTGCCAATGATCGGCGAGCTGGCTTTCTGAAACCAGCGATTTGAGGTGTGACCAATCAACCTCTCCTGAGAGAGCAGCCTGGTCGAGCACGCGGGCGAGCTCGCGTGCCGCCGAGAGGCAGGAGGCTGGCGGCGCTCCACCGCCATGGGCTTCAAAATAGGCCATGACCAGCCGGGTCAGACGACCAATGCGTTCTGCGGGCGACATGACCGGCGGCAAATCCGCAAGCGCGGTTTCTGCGCTGGGCGGTGCATCGTCCGTTTCGAGATCCCCAAGAGCTCGAATGTCGGGGAGCAAGCTTGCCTCACGGTTCCCGGCTTTGTGCAAGGCGAAGGCGAGCGCGCGTTCCGAGCGGCGATTGGGAACATAGATGAGGGCGTTGGACAGCGCTTCAGGATCCTCTGCGAGGCCCGTTTCAGTCGCCAACACACCCGCGAGTTCTTCAAGAAAATTCGCCCCGGGCGGAATAGTGTAAACCTTTGGGCGGTCTGGGCCGAACAAGCTACTCATGCGCCGTGGCAGCGCAGCCAGAACTCTGCGTCCTTTAGCGCTTGTGGGTCGCCGACATGCAGCCAGAACCGATCGAGAGGCACACCGTGCACACGCTGATTGGGGATGAGATCGTTCCAGATCCTGTTTGCGGAAAAAGGTTCAATTGGCGCTTTATCATAGAGGGAGGGCTTGATGATCCGCACACCGGCATAGGCCCAGGGCGCGCTTTCTGCGTCGCCCCGGCGGGTGACATGGCCTTTTTCATCCCGGAAGAAATCTCCGGCACCTGGAAAGCCCAGGCTGCGCCTGACATCTGCCAGCAACAATAATTCATCCATAAGTTCCGAATCGAAACCCACGGCGAGCTCTTTGAGCGGTCCCGGGCCAGTGGGTTCCCAAAAGGCATCCGTATTCACGACAAATATTGGATCTTCGCCGAGCAGTGGGCGCGCCTTTGCCAAACCGCCGCCAGTTTCGAGCACTTGGTCGCGTTCGTCGGAAATCACGATCTGCAGATCGTGGCGATCCTGCAAATGCGCTTCAACGAGGTCAGCGCACCAGTGAACATTGATCACTGCCCGCTCGACCCCGGCCACGACAAGATTGTCCAGCAGCCGATCAATCATGCTTCGCCCAGCGACCTCGAGAAGGGGTTTTGCAGTCGCGTCGGTCAAAGGACGCATGCGCGTGCCGAGACCGGCGGCGAGAACCATAGCGGTGTGCGGCATGCGGCTCATGCTTCGATCTCCAGAATGAATGGCGCGGTTTCAGCGATGAAGGCGCGCATCTCCGCCGCAGCTGGATGCTTGAGGTTTCGCGCGAGCATCAGCTGCTGGCGATCCATGAATTGGCGATAACGCGGCTTGCCATCGCGCGTCACCAGCCGGGCAAACACACCGGTAATGCGCAGGGCATTCAAGGTTCCAATTACTGCGAGGCGTTCCTGAAGGCCTGCATCATCCTTTCCGCTTTCATCGAGATAGGCTCTCAATGCCGCGGCGGTCGCTGCCTCGCTGACGGTGCGGCGCGCATCCTGGGTTAGCATAGCGAGGTCCCAGGCGTCCCAACCGAGCACAGCGTCCTGGAAATCCAGTAAACCGATCTGTCCATCTGGCAACCAAAGCAGGTTTTCGGCGTGATAATCGCGCAATGTGAACTCTCGCTCGAAACCGCCCGCCTGCTCGATCAGCGTGTCACTTGCCGCCTCCCAGCGGACACGATCGGCATCGCTCATGCGCGCGCGAGCGTCGTATTGGTGTAGCCAATCTGCATAGAGGTCGGCATTGGCGCGTAGAGCGATCTCATCAAAGGTGAGGATCGGCCACTGCTCGCCGTCCTTCTCCAGTACATTTGGCTTGGGATGATGGTGGAGCTTTGCAAGATCGCGCGCCGCTTGCGTGTAAAGCGGGGCCTCCGCCTGGCCGCGTTCAATCAGTCGCGCAAACTCGCGTTGTTCCCCGAAATCCTCCAAGAGCGCGAAACCAAGCTCGGCATCGTGCGCCAGAATTTCAGGTGCGCGCAAGCCAGCCTGTCTCAGATGGTCGGCGACCAGGACGAAGGCATCCACCCGGCTCGCGGCGAGACGCGTCATCGCATTCCAGCCGAGACGCTTTCGCTCATCCGCGCTCATCTCGGGCGTGCATGGATCATCCTCGACCCGCGGCGCATCCATCAGCATTGCAGTGTTGCCGCCGGGCAGGGTCAACCGAGCGTATCGACGTGTGGACGCATCCTGCCCCAGCCAGACCATCGCGGCGTTTCCCCACCCGGAGCGCGCGAGGAATTGGTCTAGCAGCGTCTGGCGATCTGGATCAGAGCTCATGCAGACGTTTCTGCCAGTCTTCGCCGCCCGGTTCCAGTATTGCTTTGCGCGTATCCCCAAGGATTTCCAATGTCAGGTCGAGCCGCCAGCTTGGCAAATAGGTGCCGGCGCGATCCGGCCATTCGATCAAAGCGAGGCCGGTTCGGGTTTCGTCCCAGCCAAGTTCGAACACTTCATCAGGGCTCTCGAGCCTGTAGAGGTCCATGTGGAAAATTGGAAAGTCCGGACCGTCATAGGTCTGGACCAGAGTATAGGTCGGACTGGGGACTTCTGTCGGTCGCCCAAGCAGGGTTTCGATCAAGGTTCGCGCAAACGTCGTCTTGCCCGCGCCCAGCCCGCCGCGCAACGCGATGACATCGCCGGCTTTCAAGCCGGGTGCGAGCGTACGCGCCAGGTCTTGGGTCGCTTCGAGTGTGGGAAGATCAAAGTGTTTCAAGCGTCGCCTCAATCGCTGCCACGAGTGCATCGGTTGGTTCGCAGCCCACAGACAAGCGGACAAACCCGGCGCTGACCTCATCGCCCCAACGTGCGCGTCGTTCTGCGCTGGTATGAATGCCGCCAAAGCTGGTCGAGGCGAAGATTACCGGGCAGTCATCGATGAACTGTTCCGCGAGGGTCTCGGTGGCGAATGTAAGACCAATGACGAAGCCAATCCCGGGATACTTCATGCTTTCAATTGCTGTGTGACCTTCAATCCGGTCAACGATCGCCTGGGCGTTTGCGCACATGCGTTCCAGCCTCAGCTCAAGCGTCATCAACCCCCGGTGGACGAGAAAAGATGAGAATGGATCCGGAATGGAGCCGGAGACTTTCCGCCATTTCCAGGCTTTCTGAAACATTGTCTCGTTGCGGGTCGCAACATGCCCAAACAGGCAGTCAGAGTGGCCCGCCATAGCCTTGGTATCCGAACTCACCACCATGTCAGCGCCCAAATCCAGCGGGCGCTGAAGCAGCGGTGTCAGGGTTGTGTTGTCGACGATCAGCGTCGCGCCACTCGCCTTGGCGGAATCCGCAAGCGACCGGATCGAGCAAAGATCAAGTCCCGGGTTGGACGGTGTCTCCGCCCAGACCACCGCATAGGAGCTAAGATCAGCCGCAGCGAATGCCTTGGTTGGGATCGCGTCGACATGAATATCGTGATCGCTGAGGATTTCGCCCAAAAGAACGCGCGTCACGTAATAACCGTCAGAGGGAACCAGTACCCTGTCTCCAGCTTTCACCGTTGCCATGAGCCCCGCAGTGATCGCCGCCATCCCGGATGGAAATGCGATGACCGGCGCTTGTTCCAAAGCGCTGATGGCGGCTTCGGTCGCCTCGACTGTCGGGTTGATGTCGCGGCCATACGTGTAGGGCGTGTCAGGGATGCCGGACAGCTTGTACTTGGCGGTCGTCACGATGGGAGGGCTGATCGGATCGCCATTTTCGAGCTGCCCGGAACGGGCGTGCAGCATGGCCATGATCAAATCGGAGGAATCTCTCTTCATTATGGGCTTGTGGCACAGTCTGGAAAGCGCGAAAAGGACGGGAAATATGACGCA
>JANSXJ010000176.1 GCA_024743015.1 Hyphomonas sp.
CACTGGTCACGGTCCGCCCGATTTCCTTTCCGGCTGCAAGGGCTACGGCCAGTTGATCAGAAGTCATTGCCGCGCCGGAAATGGCATTTCGGGTGCCGGGAGCGATGCGTTTCTGGATCAGATCTGGGTGTGTGATTGGCGGGCCGGATACACCTGCATCCACAACTTGCACATCTGCACCAACGCTGTGTGCAAAGACATTTGCCGCGGCGCCGCCATTCAGGAAATTCATAACCATTTGCCGCGTCACTTCGCTCGGGAAGGCCGAAACACCTGCCTCAGCCATCCCGTGATCGGCAGCGAAGATGATGAGCGTGCAGCTATCCGCGGAGGGCATAAGGCTATGCTGGATCTCTGCGATCTGCGTCGCCAACGTTTCAATTACACCCAGCGAGCCAATAGGTTTGGTTTTATTGTCGAGCGCTGCGCGCACCTTGTCTGAAAAGGTCAAAGTTCCAGCTATCTTTCTCTCGACTTACATATTAGCGCGGCGCCCCACGCGATGAATAAATTTGCTGTCTCTGACCGGCCTTATTCAATTCAATTCGATGCGTCCAGTGCAGTCCCGATCGTTATCAAACCTGCCAGGTGCCTGGATGACGGTTCAGAAATGCGGTGGTCCAGTCCTGTTCCAGGTGGCTTTCCAGCAGCACGACGATGCAGCCCCCAAAGCCGCCTCCGGTCAGTCGGGCCCCGCGTGCTCCGCTGTCCAAAGCGTCGGTGACGAGTGCATCGATTTCCGGGGTAGAAGCCTCGAAATCCTCTGCGTAGGAGCGGTGGCTTTCGTTCATCAAGCGCGCGAACGTGTCGAGATCAGACGCTTTCATCGCCGAGCTGGCCTGCAGCGTTCGCAAATGCTCACTGGTGACATGTAGCGCGCGTTTTCTGAGCGTGTCTGTCAGGGTATCCACTGCTTCTTGCTGCGCGGAACTCAGCAGACAAAGCGCGTCCGTCCCCAATGCCTCTGCCGCGTTTTGGCACTCTTCGAAACGCGCCTTGTAGCGTCCGTCAGCAAGTTCGCGGCGAACACCAGAATGAATCACGACAAACCTCCAACCGGAAGGAATATCGATCACTTCAAAGCTGAGGTCCCGCGTATTGAGGGCGAGGGCAGAGCCCGGACGGGCCAACCCGACAGCCATCTGGTCCATGATTCCGCACGGCATGCCGATATACTCATTCTCGACCGAGCGCGCATGTTTCGCCACATCGACTGGATCAGCTCCAACACCGGCGGTCTCTGCCGCGGCGCGCAGAATGGCTGTGATCAGCGCGGCGGATGAAGACACCCCGGCACCGTCCGGTACGTCGCTATCGATGAAAAGATCGACGCCGCCTGACAGCCATCCAAGTTTATCAGCCTTCCAAAGTGCGCCCATCGCATAATCGGTCCAGTCATTGCGTTTTTGATCGCCGCTGGGGCGCTCAATTCTGCCATTGAAGCGTGTGGACTGAATGGAGGTCGTGAACGATCCGTTGGGGCTGAGAGCAACTTCAACTCTACGCTCGATCGCCGCGGGCAGAACGGCGCCGCCATTATAGTCTGTGTGTTCACCGATTAGATTGACAC
Source organism: Hyphomonas sp. (assembly GCA_024743015.1). Lineage (GTDB taxonomy): Bacteria > Pseudomonadota > Alphaproteobacteria > Caulobacterales > Hyphomonadaceae > Henriciella. The sequence continues at coordinate 1,571 of JANSXJ010000176.1, forward strand.
GTCCAGGAACGGATGCGGATGCAGTCGGTGCGCGACCATAGATGGTCATGAATTTATCAAGGAGGCTCATAGTGCGCCTCGCAACGCCTCAGCCGCCTGCTTGGGCATGACATCGACAGTGAACACGCCCGTCGCCTGTTCCACGGATGCGAGATATTTGACGCGATCCGGGGCTCTCAACAGCGGGTAAAACTGCGCGGTGAACTGGAACGTTCCATCACGGCCATAGGGCGCCGCGTGGAGGCTCAACATACAAGGTGTCTCTCGTCCGAAGAACGCATCGTATCGGCGCACAGTGTCGCCAAGTAGATGCGCAAAGCCGTCAGATTGCTCTTCATTGAAGGCCCATGGTCCGGACACGGGTTCCAAGGCGGAAATCCAGACTTCGTAGGGGAAACGTGCAAAGCGCGGGGCATAGGACACCAGCCCGCCCGCTTCTACAATGCGATACGGGTCCCCCCAGATATTCACATCTGCGGCGAGATCATAACCTCGCTCGAACGCATCGGAGGCGATCTGCTGCGGCGACGGTACGATCGGGAACCCGTAGATCTGGCCATGCGGATGGTGCAGCGTCACACCCACTTCATCGCCGCGATTCTCAAAGGGCAGCACGAAGGCGCAACCGGCGTCGAACATGGCTTGATAGCGATCCACCCAGGCCTCGAGCAACAGGCGGCGGCGATCCTGGCTGAGCGTTGCGAGCGACCCGTCTGGTTCGGGTGAGTAGACGATTACCTCACAGGCACCGCGTGCCGCGTGCATCTCCAGCTCCGATGAGGTGGGTTCGGTCGCCTCGGGAAAAAGGCTCGGGAAGCGATTTGAAAAGACCGCCAATTCGAAGGTTTCGAATGGGATCTCGGTTAGCGGTGCCCCATGCGCACTGGGCGCAAGCGGATTGGCTGCAGCACTGGGCTTGAAAGTTCGGTTCTGACGGCCCGCGGCATAAATTGACCAGTCTCCACGCAGCGGGTGACGGCGAAGCTCTGACCCCTGGACCGTCTGAAGGTCATCGCCGGGAACCCGGGCGCCGTCATGGCGACTGAACCCGTAGAGAAAGAGATCGCGCCCATCGGTTTTCTTGTGTTGACGCCGGTGCACGTCGCGTCCCGAAGCGGTGCGCTCAAGAATTGTCCAATCGTCTTGCATCGCGTGTTTTCCGGCCTGTGCTTGAGCCAGATCTGATATTCGGCTCCTTAGGGCGTTCGTATTCGATCACGCCGGAAATGGCTATGCCAGATCGAGAGATTGCTGAAACTTTTGCCTGTAATGAAGGGATTTCAGCGGCAGGTTTGGAACGCCGCGAATGCGTGAACTGCTACCGTGCGAGTGTATGGTTTTCGCAACGCATCTTCGGATACGACAACAATATTTCCTATTTCCAACATTTGTGTTTTCTGCAGAATGTCACGATGAGGAAAGCGATTTCGATTTCGATTTGGAAGAAGGCATCATGAATGGGTCATCTGACTTTGTCACGCTGACAGCTGGCCATACCAGCCTTGTTCTGAGCTGTGCTGTCGGCACCCGGCCAAGCATACTCTATTGGGGGGAGAAGCTCGTTCAGTCGGATCCTGCGCTGCTCGAGCGCATGATGACCCGGCAACATGCCCCCGGGAGCGCTGATGCAGAAGTGAAGGGCTCACTTCTGAACGAGACCGGCTCCGGAGTTTCCGGATTCCCGGGCTTCTCGGCGCACCGGAACGGCACGGCCTGGGCGAGCGTGTTCCGTGTCAAACAGGTGCGCCGACCGGAAGAACGGCGAGTCGAAATCGTTTGCGAAGACGAAACGACAAAAGTCCGGGCGACGCATTTGATTTATCTCGACCCGGCGAGCAGTTTGATAACGATCCAGACCGAAATCGAGAACTTCGGAATAGACGATCTCGCGATTGACTGGTGCGCGTCTGCAAGCATGCCGCTGGATCCGCGGGTTACGCGTTTATTCGGATTCACCGGGCGTTGGTCAGGAGAGTTTCAGCGTGAAGAGATCGCGCCGTTCCTTGGCAGCTATGTTCGCGACAACAAGACGGGTCGCACGAGCCATGACAATTTCCCGGGCCTCGTCATAGGTGCCGCCGAAACGCACGAACAAGCCGGGCCATGTTTCGCTTTTCATCTCGGCTGGAGTGGGAATAACCGCGTCCGCGTCGATCGGCTGAGCGATGGTCGGGCATTCGTTCAAATGGGGGAGTATTTCTTCCCGGGTGAGATGTCCCTGGCGCCCGGCGAAACTTACAGGACGCCGCGCCTTTATGCCGGGTTTTCCAACCAGGGATTCAGCGCGCTTTCACGCCAGTTCCACATCCACCTCAAAAACGCGGTTATGGACAGTCGTATTCAGCGCAAGCCGCGTCCTGTCCACTACAATACCTGGGAAGCGGTCTATTTCGATCACGATGCCGAGAAGCTTTTCAAGCTGGCTGAAAAAGCCGCTGAAGTCGGCGCGGAGCGGTACATTCTCGACGATGGCTGGTTCGGGTCTCGCCGAAACGACAAAGCCGGGCTCGGAGATTGGTGGCCGTCTGAAGATGTCTACCCCGACGGGTTAGGGCCGCTGATCAAACATGTCACGTCGCTCGGCATGGAGTTCGGGCTGTGGTTTGAGCCTGAAATGGTGAACCCGGATAGCGACCTGTTTCGCAAGCACCCGGACTGGATCCTACAAGCCGAAGGCGTCGAGCAAGTCCCTTTTCGCGGACAATACGTGCTCGATCTCTCGCGGGGCGAGGTGAACGAATATCTCTATGACCGCCTCAACAGTTTGCTGGTCGACAATGATATCTCCTACATCAAATGGGACATGAACCGCGACGTACATCACCCCGGCAGTCGCGGCCGCGCTGCGATCAGTCGTCAGACGCGCGCGCTATATGCCTTGATCGACCGCGTGCGCGCAGCGCATCCTGATCTGGAAATTGAAAGTTGTTCTTCTGGAGGTGGAAGGGCGGATTATGGCATTCTCCAACGCACGGACCGGATCTGGACATCCGACAGTAATGACGCGCTCGATCGACAGATCATCCAGCGCGGAGCGTCACATTTCTTTCCACTCGAGACGATGGGCGCGCATGTCGGGCCGGAAACCTGTCACATTACGGGGCGTCGACTTAAGATGGAGATGCGCGTTGCGACAGCCTTGTTCGGGCACATGGGGATGGAGCTCAATCTGCTGGAGGAGAGCGACGGCAATCTCGACATTCTGAAAGCCGGCATCGCTTTGCACAAACAGCATCGCGCCCTGATCCATGGCGGGGACTATTATCGGCTGGATACACCGGAACATGTGAATTCAATGGGTGTGGTAGCGCCCGATCAGTCAGAGGCCATGTTCTCTTGGTGCAATATGACGGGTCATCGCGAGACGCTGCCAGGTCGCATCTATGTTCCGGGGCTGGATCGCTCCAAGTCGTATCGATCTAAAATCGTCTGGCCGAACAAGGTTCGTTCGATCTCACGTCCGTCGGTTTTGGAGGCTTTACGCCTCAATGAAGAGGGCACCGTTCTACCGGGTGAAGCGCTGATGCAGGTTGGATTGCAAGTGCCTTTGCTGCATCCAGAGACTTGTTTGATCTATCATTTTGAGGCGATCTGATGCGGAATCTTATGAAGGCAGATTGAAATGAGCGACGCCGATGTATCCAATCTTCCGGTGCGGCAAAAGGAAATCCTCGAGCTGATCCGTTCGCAGGGCTATGTCGCAACCGAGCAGCTTGTCCGTCATTTCGGTGTCACCCCGCAAACCATTCGCCGCGATATCAACCTGCTTTGTGAACTGGACCTGATCGAGCGGTTTCATGGCGGTGCCGGTCGCATCGGCAATGCCTATAACCAGCCTTATCAGGATCGTTTGCAGGAGGGCATGGACGGCAAGCGCAAGATCGCTCGCATGGTCGCTAAACGTATTCCGGATGGTGCGTCTTTGTTTCTGAACATCGGAACCACCACGGAGGCGCTCGCTGCAGAACTGGTCGGACGCAACGATCTGCGCATCGTCACCAATAATATCAACATCGCCAACATGATGCGCGAGACCGAAGGATCGGACGTGATGATCGCGGGCGGTTTTGTCCGCCAGTCAGATGGCGGTATTGTCGGTGAGGCGACGACAGAATTCTTGAAACAGTTCCGGCTTGATATCGGTGTGATCGGGATTAGCGGCATTGACGAGGATGGCACGCTTCTCGACTTCGACTATCAGGAAATCCGCTCGGCCCAGGCGATTATTCAGAACTCACGCACCGTCTACCTGGTTGCTGATGCCGCCAAATTCGGCCGCCGCGCAATGGTGCGGCTGGGAGACTATTCGAATATCGACCACCTGTTCACCGACCAAACGCCCCCGCAGGCCTTTATGCAGGCCATCCTCGACGCCGAGATGGAGCTCCACGTCGCGGATGTAATCTAGCGGACCTATTGTGCCGGCGCCGGCGCAGACCGTCCGATTGTGAGTTCGGCCTTGCGGCCAAAGATGATCAGGTTTGTCAGAAGTGCCGTTCCGATGCTGACGACCAAAGTCACGAACATGTAATGGATATAGTGCACGCTTGCGAGCGTCGCCCCCAGGCCCTCGCTCGGCGAAACTCCGACATAGCGATACAGTTTGAAGCTGAAGATTGCATACACCGCAACCCCGGTGACGACGCCAAGAATGGCAGCCCAAGCGCTGACATTTCTGAACGCCAGACCGACAACGAAAGCGGACAGGATTGGCATCGAGAGGAGACCATAAAGCTGCTGCACGGTGTTGATGATGCTTTCCTGCGAAGCGAAGACCGGAACCAGAGCAATCGCGAGGATGGTCATCGCTACCGAGACATACATGCTGAGCTTCGGAACGTCTCGCGCTTCCTCGACATAAGACTCGTGAAAGTCGCACACGTAGAGCGCCGCGGAGGCGTTCAGAATGGAGTTAAAGGTTGTCAGGACTGCCGCTGCAATCGCTGCCGCGAAAGCGCCAGAGAGAATTGGCGGCAGGATGTCTCCGACAATCATGCCATAAGCGGCATCGCCGACATCGCCATAGAGCTTGTAGGCAACGACGCCGGGAACCACTGCGATCACGGGCACGATGAGCAAACGAATGCCCGCCGCGGCAAGAATGCCCTTCCGGGCTTCCTCAACGCTCGGCGAGGCCATGGCGCGCTGGGTGATGGTTTGATTGGTGCTCCAATAGAAGATCTGGATGAAGATCATGCCAGAGAGCAGCGTATGCCAGGGAATAGGGGTTTCGCTGCCATCCTCCAGCGTACTTCCGATGAACATGTTCATACGCTCCGCTGGCACGCCTGAGAAATCCCAACCAATGGCGTTCAGAGCCAGAATCACGACCAGGACGGCGAGTGAAAGAATGAGAACTCCGCTATACGTGTCTGATACTGCGACGGCGCGCAGGCCGCCAAGGATGGCGTATAAGGCGCCAACGATGGCGAAGGTAATGGCCATCGCAAAAATGGTGGAGTCTACTTCCACTGCTGTGCCTACGAACAGTCTTTCGCCGAGCAGGTTTGAAAAGTCTGCGCCCGTAGTTGATTTCAGGAATAGCGAGCCGCCATACAGAATAGCTGGCAAGAAAATAAACAGGTTTCCAAGCAGGAACAGAACAGAGATGACGGCACGAATGTGCTTGTTGTCATACTTGCGCTGAAGCAATTCCGTCGTCGTCGTGCAATTGTTGCGATAATAGATCGGGATGAACACGTAGGCAAGGATGAGTAGGCCCGCCACCGCGGCCAGTTCCCACCAGGCGAGCAGCAGCATCTGGTTCCCGTTCATGCCGACGAGCTGATCCGTTGAAAGATTGGTCAGCGTGATGGAGCCAGCTACGAAATACCAGCTGAGGCCGCCATTCGCGAGGAAGTAGTCATGGTCTGATCCACGATCTCCAGACGGTGCATTTCGACAGTTGAGATAGGTTAGCAAACCAATCATGGCCGTAATGAAAAAGAAGATGCCGACTTGTAGTGCGTC
>JANSXJ010000551.1 GCA_024743015.1 Hyphomonas sp.
GAAAACGACCACGTCTTCGTTGGTGATGGCGTCGCTTCCGGGTGCCCGACTAACGTTGCCAAGTCTTGGCCCAATCGTGTCGATGGTAAACTCTTCGCTGTCACTGATGAGCGCCGAGCTTGCCAGCGCGTTTCCAACAGCATCCTGGATCGGTGAATCGGTGTCGATGATCACCGAGAGTCCGACTTGTCCGCTGTAAGCGTCCAGATTGCCGCCAGAAACCGTTACGTCATAAGCAAGGCCGCCCGCGACCGGATCAATGCCTGTAACCTCAGCGGTCGAACCGCCGGTCACCGCAAAACTCGCCGTCGTCACATCTTCAACCGCTTCATCGAACGCGACACGGAACACCAGTTCGGTGAGGTTGGTCTGCGATGTGCTGGGGTTTTGGCGAACGATCGAACGCACACGCGGCGCCGTGTTGTCCACGATGTAGGCTTGGTTGGCGCGTGGGTTTACCGTTGGCGATCTGGTTTGGTCACCAACCAGCACCTCTGCGCCCGTTGAGAACCCCAGGCCGACCTGGCCGCTGAACTCGGCCAAGTCGCCGCTACCGACGGTAATTCGAAACTGAGGAAAGGGGCCAGCCGGAAGCACCGGTTCGACATCGGTCACTTGAGCGGTCGTGCCGGGGCCAGCTCCGTTGTCGCTGAAGCCGGTGACATCAAAATCCGCAACGTCCAAGCCAGTGACGACCTCGCGAAACTGAATACGAAACGTCAGTTCGGAGGCGCGTGTTGGACTGGATGTCGTGAGGGAAACGGAGGCCTCGATCGATGGGTCACCATTTGCACGAGCTTGCTCAGGTGTCACCGTGCAAATCAGGACCGTTGCGATCACCGATACCAGCGCGCGCAGGCATAGATTGTTGCGCGCCTGACAGCGCAAGCGGATTTGATTCCAAATCGTTTCCCCCAAGTATATCGCCGACGCATCTAGCCCGAGCGCGAGCTGGCCCGCAATTCCAATTGAATGCCTATGTTGATTCCGATCTGCCTGTCTATCGTTTTTGGCGATTTACAATCGTATTTCATTGATTATACACTTATGGTTGCATTCGCCTGTGTGTTTTCTGGGAACGCGAGCCGTTTTTTTTGGCTGATTTGCGCGGCTCTGACTTCATCGGAAGCCCGTGGCGACACCCGATCCTCGGCAGACGGGTTATGGCGCAAAGCTGCGGGCGCGCGATCGAGGCCAGCCGCAAGCGCCTCTTTTGACAGCAAGATTGTGACGGGGGGCAGGTTCAATGCAGTCAGGCCCTTGCCGCTCGAATCGCGCGCTTCAGTGCGGTCTCCGGCCAGCTGTTTGGCCAGGATTGAGGCGTCGGTCGCGCCGACGCGAAAAACGATCCAGGTGCCGACATTGCCAAGGATTGCGTCGAGGACGCTGCGATCGAGCTGGCTGATGTGCTGATGGGCGAGGATGACCCCGAGACCGTATTTGCGCAGGCCTGAGAGCATGTCGGCGAAGGCTTCTGTGGTGAAGGCGTGGAACTCGTCGATGTAAAGGAAGAAGGGACGGCGGTCGGCCTCCCGCGTTTGCTGCCGGCTTTAGGCCGCATAGGCGATCATTGAGACGATCAGACCGCCGAGCAGATTGGATGTGTCGGTCCCGAGCCGACCCTTTGCCAGGTTGACGATCAGCATCTGCCCGTCGTCCATGATGCGTCGAAAGCGCAGCGGCTCGCGAGGTTCGCACACCGCATTCCTGACCAGCGGATGCACTAGGTCACATACCCATAAACGAGATTCCCATTTCGAAGCTGCTGTGATTCATTGCCTTCAACGTATGGAGGCTGTGATGGCACGTTTTGATCTGACGGATTTCGAGTGGTCTGTGATCGGGC
>JANSXJ010000144.1 GCA_024743015.1 Hyphomonas sp.
ACTCAATCATGATCGGAGTATTTGGCGCGACAGGCTTCATCGGAAAACACTTGTTACGCAAGCTCGTCGAATTGGGACATAAACCGCTTGGCGCCAGTCGTCACTTCGATTCAGCATTCATGACCGAATTTTCCGCGCGTGCGGAACTTGCCCGGATGGACATTAACGACAGCTTGTCCGTGAGCGCCGCACTCGAGGGCGTCGAAACCGTCGTCCAATTAATCAGCACATCAAGTCCTGGTCTTCAAAATCGGAACATAGAAGCGGACATTCACGCGAACGTCATTCCGCATCTTCGCTTCATTCAAAATGCGATGCAATCAAGTGTAAAGAGGTACATATTCGTATCGTCGGGCGGCACGGTTTATGGACCTGGACACTCGTCCCCAATCAGTGAGGATGCCCCCACTCTACCACTAAACTCTCATGGCTTGACGAAGTTGATGGTCGAGCAGTATTTAAAAATGTATGGAGCGGTCGATGATTTTGACTTCACGATTCTTCGGCTGGCCAATCCGTACGGGCCTGGCCAAGTTTACAAAAAAGGCCAAGGACTGATTCCATCCATTCTCATGCGACACGCACAAAACAAACCCGTTGCGATCTTCTCTGAAGGCAAAGCGGCACGCGATTTTGTTTTTATTGACGACGTCATCGAAGCGTTGATTATGACGATCAACAGCCCAGCGGCCGCGAAGGAAACGATCAATATCGGGAGCGGTCAAGCCACAACGGTTATGACGGTCATTGAGTCTCTTGAGCAAATTCTCGGCTTGACGTTTGAGAAGGAGTTTGCAGGCACTCGCAAGACAGATGTGGATATCAATCATTTAGATGTTCGGAAAGCGGAACAAGTTCTGCCTTGGAAACCGAAAACCGAGTTCATGGATGGATTGCGGCAGACAGTCGACGCTTTTCAAAGAGGTCGAAACGAGCGCATCTGACTGGAATTAGAACGTTACGCTTTTGTCGATCTGACATGCGTCTTGTTTTGAAGCATCAGAAATGGATTCCACGCCATTTTCGACATCAACGACAGTGTTGAAATCTGCTTTTTGCGAATGCGAAATTTATCTTCACCCCGCAACTTCCAACCCTGTCTAAAACCGGCGAAAATGCCATCGCGCATTCCTTTGTTCGGAAGTTTCCTTCGATTTCTCGTATAACTATAAACCAGAAATGCGACGTGCACCGGTAGCGTCAAAATCAATAGAAACAGCGGTGTATTTTTCAGATATGTCCACGTTCGGTTCCGATTTCCATAAAACAATGTGAAGTAGCTATTCTTGCCAGAGATGCCACCGCCTTTATGTCGGACAATCGCCTTTGGAAGAAACACACAGTTCTCTCCCCCGAGCTGCATTCTGTAGCCAAGGTCGACATCTTCGCAGTAGCAGAAATAGCGTTCGTCAAATCCACCAAAAGCTAAGAAAACATCCCTTTTATAGACGGCGCTTGCGCCGCAGGGACTGAAGCAGAAGCCCTCTTGGGGTAATTCTTCGACTGGTCGTTCAAATCCGCCGCGCCAAGGTAGGCCAAACCCCCAGAACGCATCTCCCGCCCCATCTAACAAATGAGGGCGATCCAGACTTAGTTGGGTGCATGCGAACACGTTCGTATGTTCGAATTTTTCTATTCCTTCTGAGATCCGCTGAAGCCAATCTGGATCGGCGACAGCGTCAGGATTTAACAGCACGAGCCATTCTGCGCGAGCGCTTCGCGCTGCGATGTTGCAAGCCTTGGCAAAACCATGGTTTTCCGTCTCTGCCAAAACTCTAATATCGCCGATCCGGCTGGTATCGAGATTTTTGAGCGAAGAATCGTCGCTGTTATTATCAACCAGGATCACTTCGAAGTCTTGAATGCTCTGCGCCGAGAGCGAATCCAATGCCCCTTGAAGAAACTTCCCGCCATTGAAATTTACGACGATAATGGAAAAGCTGGGCGCGTGTTTGAACATTCATTCTAAGCCTTATGCTCCGGACGAATATGACATCGCAAACGGCAATGCTTACTTGGCCCAACCGGATTTAGATTGACGACATTCCGCATGCAGTCGCGGAACATGCCGCGTCGCTCACGGAGAGATGTATCTTATAAATTTAGCGACACCTCTGACTGGTGCCGTGATGCGCCAAGAAGTGGAGGTTCGGAAAACATCGATAACGCCTCGCAAGACGTTTAGTTCATTTTTCAATCGACTAGTTTCTAGCTCGAGTAGCTCGAACTTTCGGCGATGTTCTGCAAGACTCTTTGACAGGTCTTCGGATAGCTGGCGCGCGGAATCACACTTATCGTGCGCTGCACCAAGCTCGGCATGCAATGAATCGAGCTCTACGCTTGATGTCTCGAGTTTTTCGTTTGCGGATTGCAGTTCTTCTCGCAATAAAAAATTGTCCGTCTCAGATGCTTGCAGCTTGTCATAGGTCGAGTTCAACTCATCTTTGATCAAAGCGTATTCACGCTCTGTTGCCGAAATTTTTTCAAGTACCTTGGCCAGCTCTTCTTGCAAAGAGTTTCGCTCGATATCGATCGCCTGCAGCTTGTCGCGGGTCGAGTTCAACTCATCTTTGACCAAAGTGTATTCAGACTCTGTTGCCGAAATTTTTTCGAATGCCTTGGCCAGATCTTCTTGCAAAGAGTTCCGCTCGATATCGATCGCTTGCAACTTATCGTAGATTGAGGTCAACTCTTCTTTAAGCGATGCGCGTTCCGACTCCGAAATTTGAAGCGCTTGGCGAACGGAACCCAATTCACCTCTTATCGAGATTAGATTGGCCTCAGACTTGTCAAGGTGCTGTTTGGTTGTCTCACGTGCATCAATCAAAAGTTTGCTTTGCTTCTCTTGCTCCGTTCGTAGGTCCCTTTCCTTCTTAACGAAGCTCTGCGTTATGGCTTCCAATACCGGATCTGCACTATCGAACTCAGATTTGATCCTGGATAAGGTTTGCAACGCCATTTCATTGAGTGGATCGTTACACAAGAGACGAAGCGCCAGATAAACATCGTTAATCCAATATTGAGTTATCGGATCGTGCGCGACATCAACGGTTTCAAATTCATGGTGGCGTAATCCATGGCTAATAAAGTCAGCTATATCGTTCTCGACGACACTCAGCGCGATGGGAAATTCGAATCCAAGCCGCGCGGCCACCGATGACAGCACCTCCACGGGGCTTTGCAAGAATCTGTCGTAGGTGAAGAATACTCGCTTTACATCGGCGCTAGCATCAACTGCTTCTAATACATTTCGTAGCCACAGAAGAGCCGCATCAAGCCTATCCATGTCATTGCGGGTCACAAGGGATTGTATGACCTCGAGTGGATTCCGAACTGGTATAATCGCATTGACAGGAATTTCTTCGGTTTTGAAAAACTCCAGATACTCATCTGCAATTCGCACGATGCGCGGTTCTTTAAGCACTGCGGGGCGATCTGCCGGAAATTCCGCGCTCAGGAGCGCTTTCAGGTCGGATTGAAATTCACGGCGATTTTTCGCTCGAATGCGATCCAAGTTTCCGAGCCTCCAGTCGCTCCAAACTAAACCGCCGAGCCTCAAATACTCATCGTTTAGTTGGGAAAGGGGTAGAGATTCCCAATGGCCTTTCACATTCGAACTGTTATTCTTGATAAGCGTGTTCGGAACACTCAATCCAAGAATATTCAATGTACGGGTGAGTGCTGATGTACCGCTACGGTGCATTCCGAGCACCAAAAGTATTTCTGAAGGAAGAGCTTTCTGCACTTGTTATCTCGATCTTGTTTTATGCACTGAGAACGGCAAATTCTACGCCATATTCCAAACTAAAATTCAATACCATACTGGATTTTGTAAGTATGTCTCATGCGTGCTCAGGGTCTAGTTCATCCGTTTTTGGTAAGCAACTATTGATCGGAAACGATCGGTTGGCGTCTAGATCCATCGAGCTCCGAACGCGTTAAGAGCTCCGATCAACGTAAACTCTTGAAAGGGCCGTGTTTTGCCTTGCGAATCCTATTGAGTGGACCGATGAAAGAACGTCAAAAAATGAGCTTAACTGAGAATCCACGTGTGGCATACGTGGCTGGAAGGTTTATGAACAAAGTTGATCGAGGAGCAAAATGCGTCGGGAGTAGGCTATGCTGCAGAAACCAATAATCGACGTGTTGCTCGCTGGCAGCGCGAATGAGCACTTTTTCTCCAATATTGCTTTTTTGCGACTGAGCTTGGATCAACTTGGCGGGCACTATAAGGATGCAAGGGTTGTTGCCGCGCTTGCAGAATGGGAATCGCCAACCGTTCCGACCAGATGGGCCCGTTATCTGAACAATGTCGAGATCGTATGGACGAACGCAGAGAATTTGCCCAACGCAACGTACGATATTCAACACTATGCTAGATTCGAACATATACGACCTGACGCAGATATCGTGATCGCATGTGACGCCGATATTTGCTTTATGCAACCATTCGAAGAATTACTCGAAACCGTTATTGTTCAGGATGTTCTGGCCGGAGTCATGGCACATTATCATTTCCCGATTAAAGGCGTGAGAGGCAATCCGAAGGAAGATTGGCCCGTGGTTGCGCAGGCAACTTTGGGACGATCAATCCATACGCCGTTCAAATACATGTTTGGTCGATGCCCAAATGAAATCCGTGGGGCGAAAGCCGGCCAAATCCGTCCAAACGCTCCGTTCTATATCAATTATGGATTCTTGATTGGTCGGCCCGAAACAGTCTTTAGGATGCAACAAAGAGAGCGCGAATTGCTTCCGAGAGCTCGGAATGTCGTCGCGCCATGGTTTGGGGCGCAAGTATGCGTGGCACTGGCATGTGCCGATCTAGGATTGAACACGCTCGGTCTGCCTTTGCGTTATAACTATCCAAACAGACCAGAGGCCGAGATCCTTCATCCGAATGAACTGTCAAAAGCCGTCGTTTTTCACTACATGTTCGAAGAGAATTTCCAGCGTTCCAAGATCTTTGCAGAGCGGACAGCGTTCGATGAATTTCTGACGAAATCCGTTTCCGGCGCTGATCTTAGGTTCCAATCTTATATCGCTGAACTTACCAATCGCATCTACCCTTTTTCATGAGTTATATCATAGCCAGAAAAAACTGTGGCGCAATTGCTCCTTTAGTCCGGGCGAGCGTGGCTCAAGTCCAGCTTTTCGGTACTTCTATACTCGTAATTCGGGCTCGTTTGCGCACGACACAGGTGTACTCGTAAAGTCCATAATCATGCAGCACACTGATTTGTCGGGTCCCGAGCTCGCTGCGAATCAACGCAATTGCTTCATCACACGGGAGATGAAAGAGGTCCTCGCGCTCCCAATCCACGTGCTTGCTCATCACATTGAACGCAATGGATTCCGTGACTGAGCGCCAAGTTGCTTTCAACGTTTCAACCATCAGTCTGAGCATTTGAGCTTGGGACAATGTGAATTTAACGGTGAACACACCGCAAAGCACGGCCAACTCGAACGCACCCTCAGGATAAGGGGTTTGCCGAATGTCACGACATTCAAACTTGTGCTGAGGCCATCTTTCTTGCGCAGATTCCAAAATCTCAAGATTCAAATCGATACCTGTATAGTCCACATGCTCAATCAGGCCTCGTTGCTGTAAATAATCCAACAAAAATCCTGGCCCGCATCCAATATCCAATATTCTCAGTCTACGGTCTGGTGAATAATCGCGCCAGTTAACCGAATTTACCATCGCGTCGAATCGATTGACCAGGTCTTTGGCGTTCGGCCAGAGAACGGCCTCTGGTGTGGGACGCTTTCCTTTGAAGTGTTCCGCGATTGGCTCTATGACTTTTCGCACATCGTCCGCCATCTCATTCGGCAGCATCGAGGGTTTTTCTTTCATGAATCTGATACCTGTTCTGAAACCAACCCTACCCTCCGTCGACTCTATCATTTCATCCTTACGAGAAGTAGACCAAAAAAATTGGTACACAAATCTTGGCCCCAAGGAAAGAACGCTCCGGGAAACACTATCGACCACATTTCAGCGAGAGAGCATCGGCGAAATCGCGCTGTTCTCATCTGGAACATCCGCGCTCATTGCCTGCATGAAATCTTGGGATCTACCGCCCGGATCCAAATGTCTGGTACCTTCCTGGACTTTTGTCGGATCAGCATGTGCGATTGTGCAAGCCGGACTGATCCCAGTGTTCGTGGATGTTGATGCAAAAACTTGGGCCCCTAGTCGGCAATCATTAGATCAGCACACTCACGACGATGATGTTCGCGCGGCATTGATTGTGTCTCCGTTCGGCGGCGAGGTCGACTACCCAGAATTGTGTCGTGTCGCAGACGAAAGTGGACTGAAGATATTGATCGATGCGGCAGCATCGTTTGATTTCGTTTGCAAGCTTTGCTCAACCCATCAGAGGCTATCGATCCCGATTATGATCAGCCTTCACGCGACCAAATTAGTCAGCTCGATCGAAGGGGGCTTGATACTTTGTGGTGACATCGAACAGACTCAGAGAATGATTGCATGGAGCAACTTTGGAATATTTGATACGGAGCCGATCTCACAAATTGGGACAAATGCCAAACTTAGCGAAGTGCACGCTGTTTATGGACTGCGGTCACTCGGGTTCTGGGATAAAGTTCGATCCCGCCTGGATAAACTCGCGGAGCGTTACGTTTCAATGTTACAAGATCTGGATCTCGGTATTGGTTTTGCGCCAAACATTCGCGATCGTTTGGTATCTTCGACATTCAATATAGAGGTGCCAGGTTGTTCCACGCAATTCGACGCAGCCCTCTCACGGCTTGGTATACAAACCAAGCGGTGGTGGAGAACCGGTGTGCACCCAATGTCTGCATTTAGTAGATTTGATGCTGAACCGCTCGACACCACGAGCGTCCTGGCCAGAAATGTGATCGGGATACCGTTCTTTTTTGACCTTTCTGAGCGTGAGCAAGATCGCGTTGTGAACGCAATTAGAGAGTGTCTGAGATGACATGCATCAGGTGGCATTATGCGATAGCTAAATGGCAAATCAGCCAAGAAACTCGACGACTTGGCATCTCCTGATATGCTCCCAAGCATCACTCAACACAAGAAATTGAGGCTCATAGTATGAAAACTGGTCGCAGAGTCGCAGTGATGCAACCCTACCTGTTTCCCTATTTTCCCTACATTCAGCTCCTCGCCGCGGTCGATACTTTTATCATTCTTGACACGGTTCAATTCATCGCCCGGGGTTGGTCCAATCGAAACAAAATCTTGCTGAACAAGAAACCGCACACTTTCGTCATTCCAGTACAAAAGCATCCGAGAGACGCAACGTATGCCGACATACGACTTGCAGATAATATTACTCGTAGTTTAGATGCCTTGAAGACGAGTATTCAACACGCTTACTCGCGATCACCCTATTACAACCAAGCGCGCGCATTTGTTGAAGAGACGTTTCCTTCTGGTGTTGAATGTCGCGCCGGCTTTTCCGAGTCGTTTCAAAGGATGGCTCTGGCATTGAAGCAATTGCTTACGATCGATACAGAGATCGTGCGTGCCTCTACGCTGGCATCAAGAACGAAAGAAGCCGCCTCCGAATATATTATTGATCTGGTGAAACAGGTTGGTGGTGACGTTTATATTAATGCGATCGGTGGAAAACCGCTTTATCAGCAGACGGACTTCGTCGCGAACCAGCTGGATTTAAGATTCCTGTATAGCGAGCCGTTTGTGTATTCTCAGACGGCAGACGAGTTTGTGCCTGATCTCTCCATAATCGATCTGCTCGCCAATCTCTCCGCGGAAGATCTCAAATCACATCTAAGCCGGTTCACGCTAAGATAAGTCGAGTTCACGCGCCGTCTCCCCGGCGAAGGAAACTATCCCTGGCTAGTGAAAAGGTCTTGAGAGGGCGTCCCAAACTGTGACCAGTCCACAATCTACCCCCGCGGATGAGCGCTCGCGTGCACCTTTCGCAAATGCCCCGCCTCGACGCCGGTATAGACCTGCGTGGTCGACAGGCTGGCATGGCCAAGCAACGTCTGGATCGCGCGAAGATCGGCCCCCTGGACGAGCAGATGGGTTGCAAAACTGTGGCGCAGGGCATGCGGCGTGGCGGTTTCGGTGAGCCCCAACGCCCCGCGCAGGATCTGAACCTGCTTGCGTAGGATTGGCGCTTGCAGGCGCTTGCCACGTGCCCCGTAGAAGAGCGGCGTACGCGGGTTCAGCGCATACGGACAGAGCGCGGCATACTCTTTGATGGCCTGCTGCACCGCTGGAATGATGGGGACGATCCGGACTTTGCCGCCCTTGCCTTTGATCCGCAGGCGCGGCGGAGCCATCTTTACATCGCCTGCCAGGTCGAGCGTCTCCGAGATTCGCAGGCCAGCGCCATACATGAGGCTGAGGGCGGCGACGTCCCGCGCCGCGATCCAGGGCTCTTCCTGAATGATTTCAGCCTGATCGAGCATGTCTTTCGCCGCGGTTTCAGATACCGGCCTCGGCAGACGCTGCCCGCGTTTCGGGCCGGTCAGAAAGGCGATTTCCGGGTTTTCCACACCGTGCGCACGG
>JANSXJ010000246.1 GCA_024743015.1 Hyphomonas sp.
CCGAGCAGATCGCCGAAATACAAATCGCTGCCAGAAAATGACCAATGCTCAGGTCTGTAAACCGTGAAACCGCGTTGCGCACGCGGCATGAAGCCACCCAGCCCAACATAAACACCGGCGCTGCCATTTAGGCCCATAGTGGCCGCACCGGGATAATTCAGCGTCGCATCCTCCCATAGCGTTGTCACAAGATGCGCTTGATCCGTTTCTGCAAGAGGGTCGCGATCCTTCGCTTCGTATTTGTAACAGACCTGGGTTCTACCGTCGTCTTCAAGGCGAACTTGCCAGAAATAGTTACCCCCGAACCGGGCCAGTCGACCGCCTTTGTCCACCCAAGCATCCACGGTCTCGCGCATTGGGCGGCTCCAATATTCATCATGCCCCACGATCACTGCTCCTGCATATCGATCCAGGATGGCGGGATCGCGCTCAAGATCGCTTTGCGCGATTAGATCGATCTTGAACCCAGCTCGCTCTGCCCAAACGACAAACTGGCGTTCATAGGACGCCCAACCAGCTGCCGCGTAATATTTTGAGAACCCCTGCGCGAACGCATACTCAAAGTTGGGATAACGCGGGACATCACCGGCTGCAGACATAGCGTGTGGTATTCGCGGCGCGCCTTGCGGCAACCATATCAGACCGCGTGCCCATGGTCGCTGTGTAGATAAGACAGGAGAGAACTGGTCACCGCTATCGCCCGCAATACCTTCGTAGGAATTAGCCCCACCCCAGTCATTATAAGCATTCCAAGTCGAGGTCGCGGCTATCAATACCAATGATGCAGCTTCCGCGCCTGACCGCACGATAAAGAAACCATGCTGTTCAATTCGACCGCCTTGCCCGTCATCAATGCTAACCGTGACGATGTAGCCCCCGGAACGCGCGTCTTCGGGAATTCGCCATTTATATGAGACAGGCCAGTCACAACCGTCGCGATAGGCGTGTTGCTGCGTAGGGTGCAATTGTCCTTCAAGAGCCGCTTCGTGCAGCACCCGCTGGGGCTTCGCGCCATCGCGAATAATGGTCAACTCATAGGATTGCGCAGACGTGCTCACATGAAGCGTCAACTCGTCTCCGGGCTCATAACTTTGATGACCGGCATAGCACCAAACTTCAGGAATCTCTGGATCCCCACTCGGACGTTCATAGAAATGAGTCCAGTTTACAGAGAACCATTGCCCCCTGGCGACAGAGCCTCGATTGCGATGAAAATCATAACTCATTGGGTGGCTTTCACACTTTGCTCGAGAATATCGAGCCCCTCGGACAAATACTCTTCCTCAATCGTTAGCGCAGGCAGGAATCGGATCACATTACCGCGCACACCACAGGACAAAAGCAAAAGCCCCTGCTCCCGCGCGATCTGCACGATTTGCTTGGTTCGGTCTGGATCTGGCGACGCCTCATCGCCATCAACAACCAATTCCATAGCCACCATAGCGCCTGTACCGCGAACGTCTCCGATGCCAAGATCCGATTGACGTATAGCCTCACAGCGTCGCTTGATTTCATCGCCTATTTTTACGGCGCGCGCGCAGAGCTCCTCGTCGTCGATCACGTCCAATACAGCGAGCCCGGCGGCACAGCCGATCGGCGACCCACCATAAGTTCCGCCTAGACCGCCTGGCGCTGCAGCATCCATAATCTCCGCCTTTCCAATCACTCCAGAAATAGGAAAACCTCCAGCCATAGCCTTTGCGACCGTCATCAAATCGGGCTCTACACCAGAGTGCTCAATCGCGAACATTTTTCCAGTCCGGGCAAACCCAGACTGTATTTCATCTGCAATCAAAATGATCCCATGCTGATCACATAGCGTCCGCAGCGCCTGAAGGAATGCCGCTGGCGCCGTGTAAAAGCCACCTTCGCCTTGAATGGGTTCGATTATAATGGCGGCCACACGGTCCGGACCAATATCTGATTTAAACAAAGTCTCCAGAGCACCAAGCGACTCATCTCCCGTTACTCCAAGATATTCCGCTGGGAAAGGTAAGTGATAAACCTCGCCAGGAAATGGGCCAAATCCCGTTTTGTAAGGCACAACCTTGCCGGTGAGCGCCATGCCCATCATTGTCCGTCCGTGAAACGCTCCTGAAAAAGCAATGACCGCCGTGCGCCCAGTGGCCGCACGGGCGATTTTGACACTGTTTTCAACCGCTTCTGCTCCGGTGGTCAAAAATATTGTCTTCTTAGGGGTTTCCCCAGGGGCGGCTTTGTTAAGTCGCTCCGCAAGCTCCAGATAACTGGTATAAGGACTGACTTGAAAGCAGACATGTGAAAACGCTTCGAGTTGTTTCGCGACAGCTGCTTGAATGCCTGGGTGATTGTGCCCGGTGTTGTTGACGGCGATACCGGAGGCAAAATCAATGTAACGCCTTCCCTCCTCATCCCAGATCTCAGCGTTCTGCGCGCGCGCAGCAAATACAGGATGCATGTTCCCTACGCCGCGAGGAATTGCCGATTCGCGACGCTTCCAGAGGGCGCTGTTATTCGTGTTCAGTGTGGCGCTCATGTACCGAGCCCTCCCATTAGAAAATACTTCAGTTCCAGATAATCCTCGAGCCCGTGCCGCGACCCCTCGCGCCCCATGCCAGATTGCTTGACGCCACCGAACGGGGCCGACGCGGAGGAAAGCAGACCGGTATTGAGTCCAACCATTCCGTATTCCAGAGCTTCCCCGACGCGCCACGCTCGCCCCAAATCCTGAGTGTAGAAATAGGCCGCCAGCCCATACTCTGTCTGATTAGCCAAACGCACCGCATCCGCCTCGCTTTCGAAGCTGATGAGCGCTGCGACAGGGCCAAAAATCTCTTCCTTGAAAATAGACATCTCTGGCTGAACGCGATCGATCACCGTTGGTAGATAGAAGAGATTGCCCACATCGCTCCGGGCCCCGCCGGACTGAATACACGCTCCTGCATCACTGGCTTCTCGCACCAAGCGCTCAATTTTGAGAAGAGCCGACTCGTTGATCAGGGGGCCAATGACAGCTCCTTCCCGATCACCATGATCCACTTTAAGTTCTGAAAGCCGATTAATAAGTTTATCGCGAAACACATCCGCAACACTTTCTTGAACCAAAAACCTGTTCGAACACACACAAGTTTGACCGGCATTACGAAATTTCGAAGCGATCGCTCCTTCAATGGCCGCATCCAGATCTGCATCTTCAAACACGATAAAAGGTGCGTTGCCTCCAAGCTCCATAGAGACTTTTTTGATCGTGTCGGCGCTTTGGCGAAGCAAGATCCGCCCAACCTCTGTTGATCCCGTAAAAGACACTTTCCGAACTCGGGGATCAGATGTGAGTATGTCACCCACCCCGACTGGATTGGCTGCAGGTACCACGTTGAACACGCCAGGCGGCACGCCTGCTTCGTCTGCCAACCCCGCAACAGCAAGCGCTGAGAAAGGTGTATCTTCAGCAGGCTTTGCCACCAGCGTACATCCCGCGGCGAGCGCCGCAGCAGCTTTGCGCATCAGCATCGCGTTTGGAAAATTCCAGGGGGTAATTGCGGCGCACACCCCAACCGGCTGGCGCAAGACTAATGCACGAGAGTCAGTACCTGCAGTCGGAAAGGTTTCGCCGTAGATTCGCTTTGCTTCTTCGGCGAACCAAGTCAGATATGAGGCGCCGTAAAGAACTTCACCTCGCGCCTCTGCGAGCGGTTTGCCCATTTCGGCGGTCAATAAACGCGCTAAATCGTCAGCGTTCGATACGAGTAAATCTCGCCATTTAAACATGATCTCTGCACGCGCAGCAGCTGGCATTGTTGCCCAATGGCCAAAAGCTGTGTGAGCTGCATCAATGGCATCCCGGGTTTCTGTTACTCCGCAATTTGCAACCGAGCCTATTAATTCGCCGGTAGCAGGATTGGACACTTCAAAAGTAGTTCCATCGGCTGACGATCGCCAAGCCCCTCCGATGAAGGCGTTTTTGCGAAGAAGGCCGGTTTTTACTAAATCTGTCATCTCTATCGGATCTTCTGTGTTATCATTTCAAAAGATCCTGCCCGCATGTTTGGCCAAATGGAGTGTCCGATTCGGCCAGATTTTTGTCCCACTTTTACATTGCAGTCTGATCACTCACAGAAGACGATGAGGTTATCTACTCAATAGTGAATCTGGTGCCCAAACATCAAAGGAAGTGAGTATGCTAGACACGAACGGCGCGATTAGAGTTGAGCGAGACCAGCTCATGATTGAAGACATCGCCGCACAAGATCTTGCGAAACAGTTTGGCACGCCAACATTCGTGATCTCTGAAAACCAACTGCGCCAGAACGCGCGTCGCATCAAAAAAGCCTTTCAAGATCAGTGGCCTGAAGGACAAGTCGATGTCTATCCTGCTTTTAAAGCCGCCCCTTACATCGCCATACGCCGAATCTTATCGGAAGAAGGATATGGCTGCGATACATTTGGTCCGAGTGAGCTTGAAGGCGCCCTTCAAGGACAAACCAATCCACAAAAACTCTCAGTCAACGGATCTCTGAAATCGCGCGAAGTCATTGCTCGCGGCATCGAAGTTGGCGCAAGAATTGTGATTGATGCGCTACGAGAGGTTAGTCTATGTGTCGAAGAAGCGCGTAGGCTTGGGAAAGCTGCGCGAGTAATGCTTCGTTTGAAGCCGGATCTCTCCAAACTGGACATTACTTCCGACTTCGCCCCGCTTCCGGTAGGAGAGCTTACCCAGCGAATTCGTTACGGCTTGCCGTACGAAGAAGCCGTTGCAGCCGCAAAAATGATTGCGGCGCATAATGAGACCGAACTTATTGGCTTTCATTGTCACATTGGCCGGCAAAGCACCGACCTTAAGCTTTGGGCTGGTCTAGTTGAACATATGGTGGATACGTGCGTGGATGTCTGCACAGAAGCCGGATTAAAAGGTTACCGGCCAGATCACCTCGATTTTGGCGGTGGCTTCGCGCCTCCTCGCGATTTTGACACAGATGGTCCGCGCTCGGGTATGAAAGCGCCTGCGATTGAAGCTTATGCACAAGCCATGATGTCGGCCCTCCGCAGCACTCTCGACAGGCATCAACTTTCAAAGGAAGGTCTGACAGTGGAAATCGAGCCAGGCCGAAGCTTACATGCTGATACGGGTCTTCATTTGACGGAGGTCGCAAACATAAAGTCCAGCGAACGATTTGGCCGCCAGGTCTGGGCCGAGCTTGATACGTCCGAAGTCTTTCTCGGCACATTCGCGATGGATCCATCAACGCGGCTTTTTCAGTATCTGATCGCGAACAAAGCCAACACTCCTGCAACGCAGTGCATTGATCTGGTCGGGAAATCTTGTAACGGAGAAATGATCCTGCTCGATGCTGATGTTCCAGACGTAAACGCTGGCGATATCGTCGCGCTGATGGATACTGGGGCTTACATTGAGAGCCTGTCGTGTAATTTCAACGCTATGCCTCGGCCCGGAACTGTTCTCGTCAATGCGCGCAGCGCTTCTTGGATTCGACAGCCTGAAACCATTCAACAAGTGTACGCTCGAGACGCGGTGCCCGATTGGCTCTAGCTCATGACAGCGTCAATCATGTGCTGTGGATAGCCTGCCGAAAGTCCACCATCGAC
>JANSXJ010000457.1 GCA_024743015.1 Hyphomonas sp.
CAAAAGGTTCATCGCCACGAACGGCCAGGACAGCATGATTGCAAACGCGAAAGCGGCATAGATACTGTCAAAAAGGTAGGCTTGTCCGGTCCAGGACACCGCGCCGACCGGCACCGTCTCATACAGTCCGATCCAGCTACTGATTACCTGTAAATGGAAATCCATCGAGAACAGCAAGGCCGCCCCCGCCATGGTCAACAGGTTTGCCGTCGCGGTCTGCGCTTCGTCTTCAAGCGCCACGCCGAGAAATTGCGACAAGCCGATCGACTGCGCGATCACCGCACCCGCAATTCCCAGCACCCAGATAATGATCCGCAACCCAATACCGAGGAACAGGCTGAGCAGGGCCTCAGTGAATAGCACGAACATGAAGTCGGCCATCCGTGTCGGGATTTCATAATCGGTGATGCCCAGCCCGGAAATCGCCGCCGACAAAGCGAGCAGGACCATGACTCGAACCTGGGCCGGGATGACCCGCTCGCCGATACCCGGGATCAGGATAATCACGAAGGACAGCCGGGCGACCGTCAACATGAACTGCCCGACCCAATCTGCCAGGTCGGGCCCGAGTAGGTTGATGATCGGGATCATACGACCCCTACGATTTGCGGTTTGGTTCCGGACTTGATCTCTTCATAGGCGAGCACCGCGTTGCGGATGCCTTTGCTGGCGAGGACGGTCTGCAGGAATCGACGCCGTTTGGAAGATGTGGCAATCGATGCGACGACGCCGCGCGACGCGGTTTCGTTGAGCTTTTCCTGAATGCCATTCAACAGCTCGCTGAACAGTTCCGGCGGCAGCGCAATGTCGGTCGCACCCGCTTCGGACTTGATCTCATGCTCGGCAAATCTCTGTTCCCAATTGGTCGAGAGCTGTACCAGCGGCAAGCGCCCTTCTCCGTCCTGTAACTTGCTTAGAATCTGGAAGGACAGACGCTGGCGCACCAGTTCGATAATATGGGTGACGGTTGCGCCCTGTGATTTCGCTTCACCTACGGTCTCGAGGATGAGAAAGATGTTGCGGATCGACACCCGCTCTTCCAGCAAGGCGCGCAGGACTGAAAGCAGCAGTTCCGGCGCGACTTTGGCCGGAATATACTCATCAAGCAGGCGCTTGTTACTTGCAGCTCGATCCTCGTCCGTCACACTTGTCAGGGCGTCGAGCGTGTTCAGCATAACCATGCGGGTGAAGATCAGAGAGAAGTTGGCCTGGATCAGCTCCAGCATGTGGGTCGCGAGGACCTCGATCGGTTCGATCACCGGTACGCCGGCGGCAACGAGTTCCTGTTTCTTGGTGGTGGGCAGCCAGCGCGCTGACGCTTTATAGACCGGCTCTAGCACTTTCTCGCCTTGCAGATGTGGAAGCTGGTCCTCTTCCATCAGCGCCAGCATCGACCCTGGCCGCAACAGGCCGGTGTCCACCGGCACGCCTTGAATCTTGAGCCGATAGATATTGCGCTCCAGCGTCGGATTGTCCGTCATGCGGATGGATGGAAGCACAAAGCCATATTCTTCGGCGATATAGCGCCGGATCTTTTCGATGCGGGCTTCAATGCCGCTATCGCCCTGCAGGACCGTTGCGACGAGGTCGGGTGCAACTTCCAGGTGGATCTCATCGGAGTGAATCGAGTCGCCGATTTGTTCTGTCCTTTTGGTCTCTTCCTGCTCTTCGGTGACGAGATTGTCTTCGATTTCCTGTTGCTGCTTTCGCAGGAAGTAGGCGGCGATCCCGAACCCGGCCGATGCCGCCATGAAGGGTAGGAAAGGCAGGCCCGGGAAAAGCGCGAAAACCAGCAGCAAGCCTGCAACAATCATTAGTGCTGTGGCGTTACCGCCGAGCTGCTTGCCCAGCGCTTCGTCAATCGCGCCATCATCACGCCCCTTGGAGAGGAGAAGTGCAGCAGACACCGATACGATCACCGCCGGGATCTGGGATACCAGCCCATCGCCAACGGTCAGGATGGAGTAATTGGCTGCTGCCTCACCAATCGAGAGCCCATGTGCGCCGACGCCGAAGCCGATCCCGGCAATCAGGTTCAGCGCCGTAATCAGCAGACCGGCAATCGCGTCACCCTTTACGAATTTGGATGCACCATCGAGGGAGCCGAGGAAGCTGGCTTCTTCCTGTTCCTTTTGCCGCCGTTGGCGTGCTTCTTCGTGGCTGATCGCGCCGACTGCCAGATCAGAGTCGATCGCCAGTTGCTTGCCCGGCATCGCGTCCAAGGCAAAGCGCGCACCAACCTCGGCCATGCGCCCCGCGCCTTTGGTGATGACCATGAAGTTCACGATGATCAGCACACCGAACACGACCAGGCCAACGAACAGGTTTCCGCCCATGATGAACATGGCGAAGCCTTCAATGACCCCGCCTGCCGCATCGGTTCCGGAATGGCCTTCAGAGATAATCAATTTCGTCGACGAGACATTGAGCGCAAGGCGCAGGATCAGAGATGCCAACAGCACGCTGGGAAAGGAGGAAAAATCGAGGGGTTTCTCAATAAAGATCGACGTCGTGAAAATCAGGATCGCGAAGGCAAAGGATGCTGTCAGGCCGAGGTCTAGCACCCAGGCGGGCACCGGTAACACCATGACCAAAATGACGAGCATCAACCCTATCGCGAGCAATGCCGTCGGTTTGGACAAATCGAGCAGTTTCATGTCTGACATCCGCGCCCTAGCCCAAGATCAAAGGAATAATTGTATTATTGAACAGATCGAGACAGACGCGCGTCATGTACCCGATGCTGAAGAAGAAAACGACGACCACAGCGACAATCTTCGGCACGAAGGTCAGAGTCATTTCTTGTACTGATGTCAGCGCTCGAACCAGGCCGATCGCAAAACCGAGCACCAGCGTCACACCGAGAATGGGAA
>JANSXJ010000349.1 GCA_024743015.1 Hyphomonas sp.
CTGATCCGCGGCGGCGAGAACATTTACTGCATCGAGGTGGAAAGCGCACTGTATGATCATCCCGCTGTGATGGACGCCTCCGTCGTTGGGATTCCGCACAAGATTCTCGGCCAGGAAGTTGGCGCGGTGGTTCAGCTCAAACCGGGTATGGAGGCGAGCGAGGACGAACTTCGGGCGCATGTCCGTAATCAGATTGCCGCGTTCAAGGTTCCGGTGGAAATCCAGTTCCAGGACGAACCTCTGCCACGCAACGCCAATGGTAAAATCCTGAAACCCGAGCTGCGAGATCGCTTCCAACCCCGGGGTTAGATCGATCTCTCGCTGCGACAGTTAGGGCAAATCCCTTATTGGCCTGCTCTGGCAGCCGCGCCAGCCTTCGGGAAAAATAACCGGAGGAATGCGCCATGACGCAAAACATAGATGGACACTTTGATGTCCTGATCGCAGGGGCTGGGATATCTGGCATTGGCTCTGCCTATCATCTGCAGACTCAGTGTCCGGGCAAGTCATATCTGATCCTCGAGGCGATGGAGGACTTTGGCGGGACCTGGCGCACGCATACCTACCCGGGTATCCGGTCGGATAGTGATCTCTATACGTTCGGCTATCGGTTCAAACCCTGGGTCGGACCACCCATAGCGACCGCGGAAGAAATCCTGAACTATATGGGCGAGGTGATCGACGAGAACGAGATCGCACCGCACATCCAGTATTCCCACACAATTACCGCTGCTTCCTATTCATCGGAAGAAAAGCTCTGGACCGTCCGCGCCACAAATAGTGCGACGGGCAAGGAGAAGACCTATACCTGCACCTTCCTCTGGATGTGTCAGGGCTATTACAATCACGCTGAAGGCTACACCCCGGAATGGGACGGCATGGAGGACTTCGCAGGCGAGATCGTCCATCCGCAAACCTGGCCGGAGGATATCGATCTGAAAGGCAAGAGGGTGGTCTGCATCGGATCAGGCGCAACGGCGGCGACGCTTGTCCCCGCGATTGCCGGCGAGTGCGAACACGTCACCTTGCTGCAGCGGTCCCCAACTTATTTCTTTCCCGCCGAAAACCGCAGCGAGTTTGCCGACGAGCTCCGTCGTATCGGGGTGTCGGATGAGCTCGTCCACGAGCTAGCGCGCAAGAAGGCACTGTTCGATCAGGACGAGACCTGCCAGCGCTGCCTGACGGAACCGGACGTTGTGAAGGCCGAATTGCTGGAGGCGGCACGCGGTTATCTCGGGCCGGACTTCGACATTGATAAGCATTTCACGCCGAGCTATCGCCCCTGGCAGCAGCGTCTCGCCTTCATCCCTGATGGCGATTTGTTCCAGGGAATTGCCAGCGGCGCGGCAAGTGTTGTCACCGATGAGATAGACCGCTTCACCGAGACTGGTCTGCTGCTGAAATCCGGAGAACGGCTGGACGCGGATATCATCGTCACAGCGACAGGCTTCAACCTGTCTGTGCTCGGAGGCATTCCGTTCGAAGTGGACGGTGCACCCGTCGATTTCAGCCAGACTGTAACCTATCGGGGCATGATGTTCACGGGCGTACCGAATATGGCCTGGGTGTTTGGGTATTTCCGTGCCAGCTGGACGCTTCGGGTCGATCTGATGGGCGATTTCGTTTGCCGATTGCTCAATCACATGGACGCCGAGGGTATGGATGAAGTCCGGGTCGAGTTGCGAGCGGAGGACAAGGATATGGAAATCCTGCCCTGGATGGACGCGGACAATTTCAATCCTGGCTATCTCATGCGCGCCATGCATCTGATGCCGAAGCGTGGGTCCAACCCGATTTGGGAACACACGCAGGATTATTGGAAAGAACGCGATGAGTTGCCAACCGTCGACCTCACCGCCGAGGAATTTGTCTACTCACGACGAGCCGCCGCGCGCTCTACCGCTGCTTAAATTGCCATTCATTCGGGCTTTTACGTTATCGGGAAACCGCGTAAGAGCCCGGCATGATGGACGAGAACAAGCACTATCAGAAAGACACGACGGGTCAGCCCGTGGCTCTTGAGCGCCGTGATGCAACTGAAGACGGGCGACGTTACTCTCCCTCGACCGGGCGAAACAAGGCGATCGTGCGAGAGACCTTTTTCAGCCATATGCCGCGACAGGGCCACGTCCTGGAGATCGCGTCAGGCACGGGCGAACACGGAGCACACATAACGGCGGCGGCTACGGATCTGACTTGGATCTATTCCGACATTGATCCGGTGAGCCAGGCCAGCCAGCGCGCCTGGCGAGTTGCTGCGGATCATGACCGCCTGTGGGGGCCTCTCACGGTAGATACGACCCAATTGGCGTGGGGCGAGGCAGAGGCGCTCGCGCCGTTCGACGCAGTTTTCTGCGCCAACATGATTCACATCGCGCCATTTGAGGCGGCCGAGGGTTTGATCACCGGCGCGGCGCGATTGCTGCGCCCGGCGGGTCGCCTCATGCTTTATGGTCCGTTCGCACGCAACGGCGTGATCGCGCCGTCAAATGCACGGTTCAGCGAAGACCTGCAGCGCAGGGATCCGAGCTGGGGGGTGCGAGACCTGGAGCTTCAAATCCTGCCGCTGGCACAAGCCGCGAATTTGGATCTAGTCGCTGTCGTGGACATGCCCGCGAACAATTTGAGCGTCGTTTTTGAAAAGCGCTAAGCCGGACTGCGATCCTCACTTGGCTTTCTTCTGGGCGGCTTTGACAATGTCCGCCCGCGCCTGGTTCAGGATTTCGACAATCTCTTCATAGCTGGATGTGTCCGGCCAGGTCTCGGTCACCGTCTTGAAGAGGGTATGCCGCAACCGACGGCTTGCAGAACGGATATCGCCGGGGTGCAGTTCTGCTTCTGGCTGGGCCAGTTTCTCGAGGCGCTCCTCAATTTTGGCGAGCGTGTCCGCATGTTCTGCGAGTTCCTCTTCGCCAGCCTCGGTGAGGCGGTATACACGCTTACCCTCGAGCTTTTTTGCCTTCACGAAACCCTGATCCTCCAGCACGGAGAGCGCGGGATACATGACGCCAGGGCTTGGCTTGTAGGTGCCTCCTGTGCGCTGCTCGATCTCGATGATCAGGTCGTAGCCGTGGCGTGGTTCTTCTTCGATGAGCGAGAGAATGAGGAGCCGCAGATCGCCGTGATCGAGCGGACGAGGGCGTCGAAATCCTCCACGACCATGTTGGCCATGCATTTTCATGTATGCGGCCGCTGCTCTTCGCATGCGATGTCGATGATACATTCTCGTGCCTCCTGTTTCGATATATCTAAATCTAATTTCGATATATCTAAAATCAAGAGGTAGTTATTTTAGGAGGAAAGTGGGGCTCGGCGTTACGCTACCCCTTTAGGCCGCTGCACTTTCATTTGTGCCGAGCGCCTGGTGAAGGTCTTCAAGGATATCCTCAACCTGTTCCAGTCCGACCGAGATGCGCACCAGACCTTCGCTGATCCCGTGTGCTTCGCGCTCTTCCCGTGAATAGGTGGAGTGGGTCATGCTGGCGGGATGCTGTATCAGCGTTTCCGCATCACCGAGACTAACGGCCCGGCGGATCAGCGAGAGCCGGTTCATCATGGCGATACCTGCGCTGTAACCGCCTTTGAGCTCAAACGCGATCATGCCGCCGAAACCGTCCATTTGCCGTTTCGCCAGATCATGCTGATCGAACGAGGCAAGGCCAGGATAATGCACGCGTGCAATGCTTGGATGCGATTCCAGCATGCCGGCAACCTGCAGTGCGCTTTGAGCGTGGCGCTCGACGCGTAGTTCCAGCGTTTTCAACCCGCGCATGATGAGCATGGCGTTGAAAGGTGCCAGCACCGCGCCGGTCATGTCCTTCACGCCGACCATGCGAACGTCGGACATATCCTCGGCAGATCCGATGGCGATGCCAGCAACCAAGTCGCCATGACCGCCAAGATACTTGGTTGCAGAATGGACGACGACATCCGCGCCATGTTCAAGCGGGCGCGTCTGAACCGGCGTCGCGTAGGTGTTATCGACAACGGTTTTCGCACCATGCCGCTTCGCGATCGAGCTGATGGCAGCGATATCGACGAGGCGCATGTTCGGGTTCGC
>JANSXJ010000111.1 GCA_024743015.1 Hyphomonas sp.
ACAAGCCGTTGGCATGCGTGCCGACCGCCAACCTTTCGCGCATATTGCCGGACGGGTTGATTTCTATGGCCTCGAATTGTGGTCAGACGGCCGGGCGTTGATCCCGCGCGCGGACAGCGAATGTGTGGTCGATCTCGCCCTGATGAAGATTCCGGAGGACGCCGCGTGGCACCTCGCCGATCTTGGCACAGGAACCGGCGCGCTCCTTGCGGTCTTGCTTAGCCAGCGCCCACGTGCATCAGGTACAGCCGTCGAACAGAGCGCGGCTGCGATCAGTCTGGCAGACGAGAATTTCGAAACGCTCAATCTGACCGGACGGGTTCAGCTCGTTCACAGCTCATGGGCAGAGTGGTCGGGATGGGATCGATGTGATCTGATTATCTCCAACCCTCCCTATATTGCCAGCGACGTGATTCCAGATTTGGCCCCGGAAGTTCGCGACTTTGACCCGATGGACGCGCTGGATGGTGGTCCAGACGGGCTCGCGGCGTATCGCGAAATCATTGCGCTCGCCGGCGATCGGATGACGTCTGGCGCACGCCTGGTCCTGGAAATCGGCTTTGACCAGAAGGGCGCCGTCACCGAGCTGTTGGGCAGTGCAGGCTTTGTGCAACTGGAATACCGCAGGGATCTTGGCGGCAATGACCGCGCCATTGCGGCGGTAAAATCTTAGCAGAAACCCTCTTGGCGAATCCGAAATCGCGCGCTACGTAACAATCTAGGCCAGTGACCAGGGGGCAACCTGTCCGGCCTATCGTCAGCGCGACAGTTTTAGAGAAGAGCCAATACGCGCGAAGAAACCGTCCGTTTATCGGACTAACAAAGATCAGGAATTGCCTATGGCCATGCAGCGCAAGCGCCGTCGCCGCTCGGGTGGAAATAACAACAATAATAACCCGAATCCCAATCGCCACTATGAAAGCAACGGACCCGACGTCCGAATCCGCGGCTCTGCGCAGCAAATCCTGGACAAGTATATGCAATATGCCCGCGACGCTCAGACGTCTGGTGATCGGGTAAAAGCCGAAGCCTTGTTCCAGCACGCGGAACACTATGCGCGCATCGTGGCTGTCTTCGAGAAACAAAAAGAAGAAGCACGCCTAGAACGCGAAGCACGTGACGCGGCTAAAGCCGAAGAGCGCGCCCAGCGCGAAAGTGAACGGGCCTCACAATCTGACGCAGACGGCGATAACCCGCAGGGAACGGGCGACGAAACGACATCAGAGGCATCCGGGGACTCAAGTGAAGACGCCAAACCGCGACGCCGCAGCCGCAAACCCCGCGAAGAAAATAGCGCAGCTGGAGAAGGCACCGTTTCAGATGCCCCTGAAGCCGTTGAAGCGTCGACCGAAGACAGCGAAAAACCAAAACGCCGCCGAACTTACAATCGTAAGAAAGACGCTGAATCCGGTGTCAGCGAAGAAGCCGATGGCGTCATGAAGACATTGGCGCGCGGCGCAGATGAAGTGGTCGCGGAAGCGGAATAGCCCATCCAATAACGGTTCACGCTAAGCCAAAATCTATTCCTCGTCTGTCCCGGGCTTGACCCGGGACCTCGCTCAGTTTGTCCCGACCCGGCGGCCCCGGGTCCCGGATACGGTCGGGGACAAACGGTTCTCCGGTACCCTTAAACCATTCCGGCATCCGTCGGCAGTCCGAAAAGCAATCGACCCGTCAATTCCCACGTAGCTGGGGCCGTGACGATGTGCTGGGTCATGGCGTGCGCGTCGCGGAAACGCCGCTGCAGATCGCTGGATTGAAAGAGCGCAGCGCCGCCGCCCAGATCGTAACAATTGCGGGCAATTTCAGCGCCTGTGCGAACCATATGCGTACAGGCCATGCGTAGTGCGGCGCGGCGGTCTACGGGAATATCTTCGCTGGTTTGCGCAACTTCCCAGGTCTGATCGATCTCATCGTGCAGATAGGCGCGCGCAGACCGGAACGCCGCGGTCATCTTGGCCATCTCCGCCTGGATACTAACCCGTTCGCTGAGCGTCTTCGCCGAACCCTGGTTCTTCTTGACGCCGGCCAGATCTGCGAACGCGCGCAACGTTCCGCGCGTATTTCCAAGTGCCGTTCCAGCTACGCCGAGGGCAAGCAATCCAAAGGCCGGGAACTTGTACAGCGCGTCATCAATATTCGGTTTGTCCGCGACCAGGCTGACCGAGCGACCTTTTGGAACGCGAATGTTCTCTACGGCGATATCACCGGAGCCAGTGCCCTTGAGGCCCATCACATGCCAGGTGTCGATCAGCTCAACTTCGCTGGCCGGGAACACCATCATGCGGGCGTCGGGGCGACCGCTTGGGAGCTTTCTGAGCTCGCCATCCTCATAAACCATGCAGCCGCCACACAACCAGGTGCAATTGGCCGAGCCGGATCCCCACTGCCAGCGACCACTGACAATGAAATCGTCCCCATCGACGACCGCCTTCCCCATTGGAGCGAACACGCCGCCAGTAATCGTAAGCGGATCGGAGTAGACCTCGCGCGCATATTCCGGTGCCATGTAAGCCGCATTCATGGCGGTCGTCGCCGCAATCATCGCACACCAGCCTGCGCTGGCGTTCGCGTCGGCTACCACCTCGACAACGTCGACAATCTCGCGCGGTGTGGATTCCAGTCCGCCATAGGCTTTTGGCGTGATCATCCGGAAGATCCCGGCATCCGCCATTTTCCGAGCGAGGTCTGCTGGAAGGCGGCGGACGTCTTCCATTTCCTGGGCGCGCTCAGCGAGTTCAGGCTGCAGCGCGAACGCCGCGTCGAGGATCGGGTTTTGGGATGAAACAGTCATTCCGCAGACTAACCCGACCTATCCGGAGCTGCCAATGTCATGTTGCCTCATGTGCCGTTTGGGAAACCGGACCTATGTTAAGCAGCCATCAGATCAGGATATGACGTCATGACCTACACGCTTTTGCATCACACCGGATGCAGCACATCTCGAAAAGGCCTCGCGCTGCTGCAGGAGAACGGCATCGAGCCGGTCATCCGCAAATACATGAATGCCGGAGAGGCGCTCACGGTGGACGAGTTAAAGCAGATCACCAAGCAGCTTGGTGCAGATTCCCCGCGAGCCTTCTTGCGGGAAAAGGATGCGGTCAAGTTTGAATTACCCGCCAACGCCTCGGATGAAGAAGTCTACGCGGCCATGGCCGACAATCCGCGTCTCATCCAGCGTCCAATCGGGATCAATGGCGGGAAAGCCGCGCTTGGCCGCCCCATCGAGCAGCTGCTCGACATCAGATAATCGATTAAATTTGACCTATTGAAGACACGTCAATTCAACCACGAGGTGTCATAGAAAACCCTGAACTCTAATCAGAGGTTTTCTTAATGCTGGCCTTACAAGTCACCGCAATCGTCTTCATTCTAATATCGGCGGCCTTGATGTTTGGGCCGCAGCTTGCCGTTTATGGGCCGCGCGCCTTGCCACGCCTGGCGCAAGACGAGCAGGCGCGCTTTGTCGGTGGCTGCCTGACCTCGGTTCTGGTTCTGGCGGTAATGGTGCCATATTTTACCGAAGCGTTCAGCTCAGGTGGCGGCGCACTGACCCTGGTCATGGCAGAGCTTGTCTCCATGCAATTCTCGCCCGTCTGACCCGATGTCGCATGGGCAGGCTTGACCAGCTCGGTCGTCCCGCCTTTTAAAGCGGCATGACCAAATCTAATCCCGGAAACTATTTCGAAGATTTCCATGTCGGTATGGAACTTCGACACGCGACGCCGCTGACCTTGAGCACCGGCGATATCAGTCTGTACCGCGCCCTCACCGGCTCGCGTCATGCGCTCTACAGCGCCGAGACGTTTGCGCAAGCGAATGGCTATAACGGGTTGCCGGTGGATCCACTGCTCGCATTCCACGTTGTGTTTGGGAAAACAGTACCGGACATCTCGCTCAACGCCGTGGCCAATCTCGGTTATGCCGATGGGCGGTTCCCGATCGCAATCTATCCCGGCGATACACTGATGGCGGTTTCGGAGGTGATTGGCATCAAGGAAAACTCGAATGGCAAGACCGGTGTGGTTTATGTCCGCACGCGCGGCTTTAATCAGGCCGGTGAAGAGGCGCTGTCTTATGTGCGCTGGGTCATGGTCAACAAGCGCGACGCCGCCTCAGCCGCGCCGGAAACGATCATTCCGGACCTGCCCGAGAGCGTCGATCCGAAGAGTATCGATTTCTCGCGGGCCTATACGGGATGGGACAACGCGCTCGCAGGATCCAGCTATCGGTTCGGCGATTATGCAGTCGGAGAGAAGATCAACCATGTTGATGGCATGACGGTGGAAGAAGCCGAACACCAGATTGCAACGCGCCTCTACCAAAACACCGCCAAAGTTCATTTTGACGGTTATGGCCAGAAAGACAGCCGGTTTGGCAAGCGCCTGATCTATGGCGGTGTCGTGATCTCAATCGCTCGGGCGCTCAGCTTCAATGGCCTCGGCAATGCGGCGGAACTGCTCGCTATCAATGGCGGCACGCACACCGGACCGCTCTTCGCAGGCGACACCGTCTATGCGTGGAGTGAAGTGCTGGACAAAGCGGAACTGTCCGACACGGTTGGCGCGCTGCGTTTGCGGTTGGTGGCGGTGAAAGACCAGGACCCCGGCGTATTTGCGTTGCGCGGCGAGGATGGCAAATACGCGCCTGGCGTCTGTCTCGACTTTGATTATTGGGCGGCGATTCCGAAATAGGCTTTTCTGGCCTCTATGAATCGCTTCTACCGAAACACCGCCACCGGTCCTATATAGGCTCGCATGACCCTGCTTTCCGGCCTGCCACTTGTGTCGATCGCGCTCGCCGTGATGATTTCAGCGTTTATTCGTCTGGTGCAGATTATGCAGCTGCGCCAACGCGTCGAGTTCGGCCATACCGGCGTGCGGGAGCTTGCCGAATTGTCGGGCGTAACCGATCCACAAGACCTGCAAGATGTGTTCGGACCACCCGGCATGAACCGGATCTGGGCGCATGTGACTCTCGCCACTATTGAAGGCAAGCGTCGGCTGGCAGGCTACCTGATGAGCGAGCCGCGTCTGCACTGGTTCTCCATCGCGGCGGCGCTGGCAGCGTTCATTGTCAGCCACTGGATCGTGCAACTATTGCTGATGATCGCCGCGATCATCCAATCCGGCGCCTGGCTCAGCGCCACACGTCTGCCAAAATAGGTCTTTTAATCACCAAGGTTGGCGATTATGTCCCGCAATAAGCGTGAAGAGGTCGGCACATGCGAATCTGGAAGATGAATGGCGCAGGAAACGCATTTGCTGTTTTCGACGCGCGCGAGCAGAAATTCGCGCCTTCAGAAGCGCAATTGCGTGAAATCGCTGAAACCATGCGCGCCGACCAGATCATGTCGATCGAGCAGGATTTGCGCGCCGATGCCTTCCTGCGGATCTGGAACGCCGATGGCAGCGAAGTCAAAGCCTGTGGCAATGGCACTCGCGCGGTCGCACACTTGCTATTGGAAGAATCTGGCAAGGATGAAGTCCGGATCCAGACGGAAGCAGACCTGCTGAAAGGCGCGCGCGCCGGGGACGGACTGGTCAGCGTCGATATGGGCTCACCCCTAATGGGATGGGAGGATATCCCGCTTTCGGAAAAGATGGATGTTCGCGGTGTCGACGTGAAAATCGGACCCATGGATGACCCTTATCTGCACAGCCCCGCTGTGGTCAGCATGGGCAACCCACATGCGGTGTTCTTTGTCGACGATGTCGATGCTTACGACATTCCGGCGATTGGGCCATTGGTGGAATGGCATCCGACTTTTCCTGAAGGCGCAAATGTCGGCTTCGCGCAGATCATCGATCGGAAAACCATCCGCCTGCGCGTTTGGGAACGCGGTGCCGGGCTCACCAAAGCCTGCGGAACCGGCGCTTGTGCGGCGCTTGTCTGTGCCGCGCGAGCGGGAAAGACAGAACGAAGCGCCAAGCTCATCCTGGATGGTGGGGATTTATTCATCGATTGGGACGAAGATACCGACCACGTGATTATGACCGGCCCGGTCGAACTGGAAGAGAGCTTTACTGTCTAGATCGCATGTCTGCGCTTGATCTGTCCCCCGTCCTGAAACCGCTTGCGACGGTATTTGCGTCCGCTTGTTATGTTGTTCTGTGCCCGATGGTCATCCTTGCCCAGATCGCGCCGGGCATGCCGCTGATGGAAATGGCAGTGAGTTTCCTGCCGCACATTGTCGTGCTCTCGG
Source organism: Hyphomonas sp. (assembly GCA_024743015.1). GTDB lineage: Bacteria > Pseudomonadota > Alphaproteobacteria > Caulobacterales > Hyphomonadaceae > Henriciella. Next base: position 6,206 of record JANSXJ010000111.1, read on the forward strand.
CGCTTTCGGTTGTCGCGCTTATGGCATTTCGGCCGCGCGCTGCAGCAACGGGGGCTTTGATAACAGCTGTTGCGGCACTGCCTTTTGTTACTTTCTCCAAGTATCACACTCCGCAACCGGGCGCGTGCCTGCCCGGCGAGTGCTTGACCGTCATCACGGCAAACGTGTTCTCGCATCCAGAGGCCATGATCGAACTCGCCGCGCTGGCGGAGCGGGAGCAGGCGGACCTGGTCGCGATCAATGAAACTGCACCAACTTTCGGTCCGCAGGCGTTCAGCGATCACTTTCCAACTTACGCTCATTTGCGGGCCGAGGCAGGAGAAAGCGGGCGCACGCCGGCGCCGCTCGGTCTGACCCTGCTCTCCCGAAAGCCGGTTGAGCACGCGCGTGAGATCACCCCTGACCAAGCTGCGGGGCGCAGCTTCATGTCCGCTGATCTGGCGGGAGACTGGGCCGGGACGCGAATTGTGATCACACATCCGCTCATCCCGATTTCATCGTCCTGGACCGAGGCGCGCGACAGTCTGCTCGAAATGGCGGGTGAGACTGCAGCAGAAGCCGATCGCTTCATCCTGATGGGCGATTTCAATACGACGCCATGGAGCACGACCTTCCGGAATCTGCCGGGCAAGCGCGCTGGCGATCCTCGCTTTTCAGCGACCTGGCCGACCTTCTTGCCGGTGATGGGAATATCGATCGACCACATTCTCGCGTCTGAGAATTTCGAACTGGTTGAGTATGCCGTGATGGAATCCGTTGGCTCTGATCATTATCCGCTCATGGCCCGGTTCAAGCTCAAGAACTGAGCGCATCTCAGACATCAGCCGACATGACCAATCCGAGAAACACCGTAATCGCGGCGAAAGCCGCAGCGACGCCCATACTCAATTGCGAGATCGCACCGGGACCTGCCAGCCATCGGCGTAACGCCGTGATGATCAGACCAAGCGCCGAGCCAATCGCCGCCGGTAGGAAGACCAATACAAGAATAAAACCCCAACCCATTGGGTCATATGTGTGCGTGATCAGCTTGTAGAGAACCGGGGCCGCGACCACAACTGAGACGCCCGTCCAGACACCGATCCACCAGTATCGACGGATCGCGAGCGCGCCCACCAGAGGTATCGCGAAAGATAAAAGCATCATGACGCCAAGCATCGAAGTCTCCATGAATTAGTGAGTGAGTATTTACTGCTTCTCTCAAGCAGTCAATCCCCCCTTGCTCTAAGCCTGCAGCAGCGCGATATGCGCAGAACGTATCATGGCCCAGACCAAACCCGCTTCCAGACCCTCGCAGGTCATCACGCTTGGCTGTCGTTTGAACAGCTATGAGAGCGAAGTCATGCGCGGTCACGCAGCAGCGGCAGGCCTCGATGGCGCAATTATCGTCAATACCTGCGCCGTCACCGCTGAGGCCATGCGATCTGCACGGCAGACGGTGCGCCGCGCTGCAAAGGAAAATCCGGGCGCTCCAGTGATTGTCACCGGCTGCGCCGCGCAGATCGATGCCGCCATGTTTGCCGATATGCCAGAGGTCACGCGCGTGATCGGCAATCATGAAAAGATGCAGGCCGAAACCTGGCAGCCGGCGGATCTATTCGGCGACGAAGAGAAAGTCCGGGTGAATGACATCATGTCCGTCAAGGAAACGGCAGCGCATTTGATTGATGGCATGGATGGCCGGGCGCGGGCTTATGTGCAGGTCCAGAATGGCTGCGATCATCGCTGTACGTTCTGTATCATTCCATATGGGCGCGGCAATTCCCGCTCCGTTCCGGCTGGCGATGTTGTGAACATGATCAAGCGCCTGGTCGAGACGGGTCACCATGAAGTTGTGCTCACCGGCGTCGACCTGACCTCATGGGGCGCCGATTTGCCGGGTGAGCCGCAGCTCGGCAATCTGGTTCAGCGCATTCTGAAACTGGTGCCGGACCTGAAGCAGCTGCGTATCTCTTCTATCGACGCAATCGAAATGGATGAGGCGCTGTTCGAGGCAATGGCTGACCCGCGTGTCGCTCCCTTCATGCACCTTAGTCTGCAGCATGGTGACAATCTCATGCTGAAGCGCATGAAACGGCGCCACTCACGCGAAGAAGCGATCGAGTTGGCGGCGCGCCTGCGCGAAATACGCCCCGATATCGCGCTTGGAGCCGACATCATTGCCGGGTTCCCGACCGAAACAGAAACAGCGTTCGCCAACTCACTGGACTTGATTGAGGCTTGCGGGATCGCGTTCTTGCACGCATTTCCCTATAGCCCTCGACCGGGTACGCCCGCGGCGCGCATGCCGCAGCTTGAAAAAAGCGTGATCAAAGCACGTGCCGCACGCCTGCGTGAGGCCGGGGCCGCGGCGCTGGTTAAGCATCTCGACACCCATATTGGCAGGGAAGCCGAGGTTCTGATTGAACAAAACGCCCAAGGTCGACTGCCAGACTTTACCCCCGTCTTTTTTGACACGCCAAGCGGTGAGGCTGGACGCCCGGTCCGGGCGCGGATAATCGGACATGACAAGACGAGACTGAAAGCACAGGCCCTATGATCCTCTGGTTCGGTAAGAAAAAGAAAAAAGAAGAAGCGCTCAAAGCTGGCGCCGAAATGGAAGCCCCTGAGCTTTCCGCCGAAGAGCTTGCCGCTCAAAAGGCCGCGGAAGACGCCGCTGCGCGCGAGGCGGAAGAAGAAGCGGCACGCAAAGCCGCTGAGCAGGAAGAGATCGAGCGCAAGGTTGCCGAAGCCAATCGCGCCTGGGAAGAGCGCCAGCAGCGCGAAGCGGCTGAAGCTGAACAGGAAGCTGCGCGACTGGCGCAGGAAGCTGCGGATCGCGAAGCCGCCCGTCTGAAAGCCGAACAGGACGCTGAACAAGCACGGCGACAGGCAGAAGCGGACGCAAAAGCGGCAGAGGAGGCGGCCCGCGCGCAGGCAGAGGCCGAGCGCCGCGCAGCCGAAGCGGAGGCCAAAGCAGCCGCGGATGCGGAAGCGGCTCGACGCGCCGAAGAAGCGCGCGCTGAAGCGGAACGCCTGGCTCGGGAAGCTGAAGAAAAACGGCGCGCCGACGAAGCCGCCGCAGAGGTCGCCCGGCAGGCTGCTGAGGAGCAGGCGCGTCTTGCCGCCGAAGCAGAGGCGGCTCAAAAAGCCGAAGAGGCGCGCCGCGCTCAGGAAGAAAAGGCGAAAGCTGAACTCGCGCTGCTGGAACAACGCCGCGCCGATGAAAAGTTGCGACAGGAGCTCGCTGAAGAACGCGCCCGGCGGGAAGCGGAACGCCAGGCAGCGATCGCCCGGGGTGAGCCTGATCCCTATGCAGAAGTCGCTGAGCCGGGTTTCTTCTCAAAACTGTCGTCCGGCCTCGCCAAATCATCGTCCAAAATGGGCGCGTCGATTTCCAGCATGTTCACACAGCGAAAGCTGGATGATGAGGCTCTGGAAGATCTTGAAGATATCCTGCTGACCTCGGATATGGGTGGCAAGGTCTCCGCGCGGATCGTTCAGAATCTGGCCAAGACCCGTATGGATAAGGATGTCACAGACGAGGAAATCAAGCTGGCGCTGGCCGATGAAATTGAAGCGATCATGTCGCCGCGCGAGCAGATTGTTGACTTCTCCGAAGGCTCCAGACCCCGGGTTGTCCTGTTCGTCGGTGTGAACGGCTCCGGCAAGACGACGACGATCGGCAAGATCGCTTCGAAACTGCAGGAACAGGGCGCGAAGGCGCTACTGGTCGCCGGGGATACGTTCCGGGCCGCCGCGATCGAGCAACTCACCGTTTGGGGTGAGCGGGCTGGCATTCCGGTGCTTGCCAAAGAGCCGGGTGCGGATGCAGCCGGGCTCGTCTATGAGGCGATTGAAAAAGCCAAGGCCGAAGATCTCGACCTCGTCCTCGTCGACACAGCCGGACGTCTGCAAAACAAGACCGAGCTGATGGCCGAGCTTGC
>JANSXJ010000128.1 GCA_024743015.1 Hyphomonas sp.
AAGATCCGGTTTGTCAGACCCATATTTGGCCATGGCTTCCTTGTAAGGAATGCGCGGAAACGGTCCTTCCGGCATTTTGCGCCCCTTGCCCTTCCAGTCTGCAAATTCGGCAAACACGCCGTGCATGACCGGCTCAATGGCCTGGAAAACATCTTCCTGGGTGACGAAGCTCATTTCGATATCAAGCTGATAGAATTCACCCGGCGAGCGGTCCGCGCGGGCGTCTTCGTCCCGGAAACAGGCCGCGATCTGGAAATAGCGATCAAAGCCGGACACCATGAGCAATTGCTTGAATTGCTGGGGCGCTTGCGGGAGCGCGTAAAATTCACCTGGGTGCAGTCTGGACGGTACCAGAAAGTCGCGCGCACCTTCCGGCGAGGACGCGGTCAGGATCGGTGTTTGGTACTCGGTAAAGCCCTGCTCCACCATGCGACGGCGGATCGAAGCGATCACTTCTGCGCGCAGGATCATGTTCGCGTGCAGCGTTTCGCGGCGCAGATCGAGATAGCGGTGCTTGAGACGAATATCTTCCGGATAATCAGGCTCACCGAACACGGGCAGAGGGAGCTCAGCTGCTTCTGACTGAACGCTGGCTTCCTTGACGCGCACCTCGATCTCTCCACTCGCGAGGTTCGGGTTCACGAGCTCTGCGTCGCGGGCGAGGACTTCGCCCTCAATCGTTATGACGCTTTCCGTGCGCAGACGCTCAACCACGGCAAATGCCGGAAAATCGGGATCAAATACGCATTGCGTCAATCCGTAATGGTCGCGCAGATCGATGAACATTACGCCGCCATGGTCACGGCGGCGATGCAGCCAGCCCGAGAGTTTGACCGTTTTACCGACATCGGTCTTGCGAAGTTCGCCGCATGTGTGGCTACGATACGCGTGCATGATACGCTCCGTTTGGGAGGAGAAATAAAGGCGGCTTTTGGCTCCGGTAGCGCCCGAAAGTCAAGGCCTGGCCGCACGTTGAAAGCCTATCAATCAGATTAACCTGTTTTTCAGGCCTCTCGCACAGATTAGGCGCATGACGAATCAATTGCCGCAGACTGCCTCCGTTCAGACTTCAGAAGCGCTCGATCGTGATCGCGATGAAGGACATGTCATCGAATGTGACGGGACTGAAGCGCGGATTTCCGCGCTCGCTGGAATGGGCGAAGATGCCGAGAACTATTGGGCTGTCGGTCAGCTGATCTCCATCCAGGTCGGGAAGAATCGCGTCGTTGGCCTGCTATACAAAGTCGAGAATGGCGAAATTGGCTGGGATCAACCTGAAAAACGACGTGTGACTTTGTTCGTCGAACTCTCTGGAGAAGTTCGCCAGGATGAACGGCGCGGCGCGATCTTCTCAGGCGGTATATCGCAGTACCCACATGTCGGCGCGGTCGCGCATCGTATTCGCAAGCACGATCTGATCACGATCTACAAATCAAGTGATCCGTCGGCAGTCACAGTCGGGTCGCTTAGTCAGGCCCCCGATATTCCGGCCGTCGTGTCTGTCGATGCGCTGCTCTCGCGGCATTTCTCGGTCGTGGGCACCACTGGTACCGGTAAATCGACTGCTGTGACGCTAATCCTCCACCTGATTGCCAAACACAAGCTCAACCAACGTATTCTGATCCTCGATCCGCACAACGAATATACCAGCGCGTTTGGTGCCAAGGCGAATACGATAACAGCCGATACGCTGGACCTTCCATTCTGGCTTTTGAATCTCGAAGAATTTCAACAAGTTATCTTCCGGGGCCGCGAGGGATCCGACGAAGAGGTCGATGCTTTGCGGGAGTTCATCCCCAAAGCCAAGATCGTTTACAAGCACGGCGCGCAAGGAGTTCGACGCAAATCCAGCGCGAGTTCCGCGTTCACGGCGGACACGCCTGTCCCCTACCGTCTGGCAGACTTGCTGAAGCTGATCGAAGAAGAGATCGGTTCGCTAGATGGTGCCCTTCGTCGCCTCACTCTGCGCCGTCTGAAGGCGCGGATTGAAGCGGCGATCAACGATCCTCGATTTGGCTTCCTGTTCGGTTCACACAATGCGACCGACCGAATTGAGGATGTGCTCGGCAACATTTATCGCGTTCCGATTGGCGGCAAGCCGATCACGGTCTTCCAGATGTCCGGCATTCCGTCTGAAGTTGTTAACTCTGTGGCGTCGGTGCTCTGTCGAATGGCGTTTGATATTGCCCTCGCGAGCAACTCCAAGGTCAAGACGTTGGTCGTTTGTGAAGAAGCTCACCGCTACATTCCAGCCGACACGCAAACCGGGTTCGCTCCCACCCGTGCTGCAATTGCCCGGATCGCCAAGGAGGGACGGAAATATGGTGTCTCGCTCGCGATCATTACGCAGCGCCCGAACGAACTCGATCCGACGATTCTCTCCCAGTGCAACACAATCTTCTCGCTTCGCCTCGGTAACGATGCCGACCAAGATGTTATGAGAAAAGCGATCGCGAACGGATCTCGTTCAACACTGGCCTTCCTGTCATCTCTGGCAGACCGTGAGTGAATTGCATTCGGAAGCGCGATTTCGACGCCGATGCGGATGCGGTTCCGTAATCTCGCGGCAAGCGCGCGTCCATCCAGTCAGAACGTCTCAGACGACAGCGGTACAGCCGCCGAAGCGCATACCAGCCTGACCGAGATTGTTGCATCACTACGCGGCACGAATGGTCATGACGAGCCAGATGACTCTGAAGAGTGGGTCGTCCGCGAAGAACAAGAGGCATTTCCGCAGGAACTGACCGTGCCGGATCAGGTCACTGAGCAGACCGTCAAACCACGTTCTCTGTTGCGCCGAAAAACGGGTTAGTCTTCGCATTTTGCAGATTCCCACTCGAAAAACCTCGCGGCTTGCTCTAGGGGCGTTGCCATGTCTGGTGACCCACTAATTCCCATCACTGATCAGGATGACCTAGCAGTGGCGTGCGAGCGTCTCGCTGAGGGCAGCTTCCTGTGTGTAGATACCGAGTTCCATCGCGAAACGACCTATTGGCCCGAGCTGTGTCTGATTCAGGCGTCCTGCGAGGACTATGAGGTCATGATCGACCCAATGTCGGACGATCTGGACATTGGACCGTTTCTTCAACTCCTGGCCGATCCAAGCCGGCCAAAAGTGTTCCATGCCGCGAGACAGGATATTGAAATTTTCAATCGCTTGATTGGTTATCCACCTGCGCCGGTATTTGATACTCAAATTGCCGCGATGGCCCTTGGGATCGGAGACTCGGTTTCGTACGACAATCTCATCCAGCGTATTCTGAAGCGTCGAATCGACAAATCCAGCCAGTTCACCGACTGGAAACGCCGTCCGCTGACCGAAAAGCAACTGGTCTATGCGCTCGGCGATGTGACTCACTTGCGAGACGCCTACGTCAAGATGGTGGCGCGGCTTGAAGAGCAAGGACGTCTTGAATGGGTCGAAGCGGAAATGGCGGACCTTGTAGATCCAGCTGTTTACGACACATCGCCAGAAAATGCCTGGAAGCGCCTGAAGATTCGCAAGCCGCAGAAAGAGTACACGTCGATCTTTGCGTCAGTGGCGGCTTGGCGTGAAGAAAAAGCGCAAGCGCTGAATAAACCGCGTCGCCGCATCCTGAAGGATGACGCCATTCAGGAGATTGCTGGCCAGAAACCGCAATCGGAGAATGCATTTGATCGCCTGCGTGCAGTTCCAAAGGGCTTTATCCGGTCAAAGTATGCGGATGGTCTGATGGATGCGATACGCGTCGCGATTGAAGATCCCGATGCGTATGCCCCAACGCTGCCAAGGCGCCAACAAAACCCCGAAATGCCTGCGGGCGCCCCGGAAATGCTGAAAGTCTTGCTCAAAGCCGTGAGCGAGGAGGCCAATGTCGTGCCTCGCTTGATTGCCAATGCTGCCGACGTCGAGCGCTTGGCGCGGGGCGAGACAGGTGATGACATCGCGGCGATGAGGGGCTGGCGTTACGAGCTGTTTGGTAAGAAAGCCCTAGCTTTGCTGTCGGGTAAACTCGCTTTGTCATTCCAGGATGGCCAGGTTCGCCTTTTTGAGCTTTGATTTAGTCCACGATCAAACGCGGATGGAGCTTCATCAGGCCGGACAATTGCGCCAGTCGCCGCTCCACCGTCTCAGAAATCAGGTCACTATAGCTTCTATCCACATGCATGCAGAGCGCGCCGTCCAGAACGTTCAGACGCGCCGTGGCGAGGATAGGTCCCGATCTCCCGGAATACACGCTGGCGAGCCGCATCGCGCAGCCAAGAATTTTGGCTCGGCGTTTCAAGCTGAGCTTCAGCATTCCGGCATAGCCGGGTTCCTCGATAAACTTGAACGTGTATCGCGATGCGGCCGCATAGGCCGCAAACAGCCGCTGAGTATGCGACAGAGCCGGCACCGGTGCGCGCAGGACTTGCTCGTAAACAAGATTGGCGCGGTGATCCGGGTGCATGCGAGCGCCGGCGTCTGCCATCAAACAAATCGCACGCAGCACGGTTTCGGACTGTTTGAATTGTTCTGAAATCGGATAGATAAAGCTGAAAAGTTCGCGACAAAAAAGAACCGACTCCTGGGTGGACCGCAGAAAGAGCGGGATCGCATCCAGCAAGCCACCTGCCCCTTGGACGTCGAGCGTATCAGCAGCCACACCATCACGCAGTCCGAAAGAAGAAATCACCGCCTTGTCGGTGTCCAACTTGTTCATCAGCGTATCTAAAAGGATGGCCGCGTGAAGCAGAGTATCGAATCGGCGCTTTGAAACACCCTGCAATTGCTCTCGGGTCAGTTTATCGGACTTGGCGAGATCCGCCGCATCTATGACGTTGCGAACGTCGGTTCGTGACATCGTGTACCCATGCGCCACTTTAAGCGGATAGTTGCATAGCATCATGTGGACCGCCGCCACGTTTCGCCAGGCGCCGCCGACAGCGTAAAGCTTCTCGCCCTGGTGGTTTTCGACGATGGTGCTGCTACCCAGGATCTTGCGCATCGCTTTGGCACGCTTCTCCGGGCTGAGTTCGACATCCTGGCTTCGCGCGAGGGGACCAAGCAGGAATGTCTCCCCCGTCGCATCGTCTGAGAGCGGTAGCAATTCCATACTTGTGCCGCCGAGATCGGCCACCACGCCTTTCGGGTTGATAAAACCTGCTTTGACGCCCACCGCAGACAAACGCCCTTCATCGGCGCCCGCTAGGACTTGGATCTCCACGCCGAGGATGCGCTCCGCCACGTCTTTGAAATCATCGCCATCAATGGCTTCCCGCACGGCGGCGGTCGCCACAGCGCGTACATCCGTAATATTCAGGCTCGCTGTAATTGCACGAAACCGGTGGAAGGTCTGAAGCGCCAGCTCCTTACCTGCTGGAGACAAGCGTCCCGTCTCAGCCAGGTCGCGTCCAAGGCCCGCCATGGCTTTTTCGTTGAAGTAGGGTATCAGAGCGCCGCCGGACTGCTCGTAAATCACCATCCGACACGAATTTGACCCGATATCGATGACGGCAATCTTTCGGACCGGAGTCATTTCGATTTGCGCTCGCGTTTGCGCGGTGCCAGGCGCGGCGGTTCACTGACTACGAGCGCGGAGCCGCGACCCGACAGGCTAGGATTGTCCATAAAATACTTGTGCGCGCTAAATCCGCCTTCCGGATCGCTTGCCACGATCCGCGTATAGTTTCCATCAGCGCCCATTTCCCAGCTCTGCTCGTCATCGTTCAGATTCGCAACCATAATCTGGTTCAGCACCTGACGATGCACAGTCGGGACCTCGATCGGGACAAGCGCTTCTACCCGACGCTTTAGATTGCGATCCATCCAGTCGGCAGATGACATATACACTTTCGCCTTTTCAGAGGGCAGCGTCTCTCCATTGGCAAAACAGACAATGCGAGAGTGTTCCAAGAAACGTCCGACCAGGCTTTTGACCTGAATGGTCTCAGAGAGGCCAGGAACGCCGGGGCGAAGGCAACAGATACCGCGAACGACCATTCGTATCGGCACACCCGCTTGGCTCGCCTTGTAAAGCGCGTCGATGACGTCCTTATCAACGACAGAGTTCATTTTCGCCCATATGCCCGACGGTTTTCCGGCTTTGGCGGCACGGGCCTCAGCGTTGATCTTGTCGATCAGGAACGTCTCCATCGCGAAAGGCGACATGACCAGCTTTTCGAGCTCGGGTCCTTCTTCTGGAGGATCCCTATAAGCAGTGATGTAATTGAAGAGGCGCCCCGCATCCCGGCCCATGACCGGGTCTGCTGTAAACAGCGCCAGGTCTGTATAAATCTTAGCAGTCACCGGATGATAATTTCCGGTCCCGAAATGGGTATAGGTCTGCAAACCGGCCCCTTCCCGGCGCAATATCAGCGAGACTTTTGCGTGCGTCTTGTGGTCGATGAAGCCATACACAACCTGTACGCCCGCGCGTTCCAGGTCGCGCGCCAACCGGAGATTGGTTTCTTCGTCAAACCGCGCCTTGATCTCGACCAGGGCCGTGACGTTCTTCCCCTCCTCCGCTGCCTCTATCAAAGCGGATACGATCGGTGAATTCAGCGTCGTGCGGTACAGGGTCTGTTTAATCGCGACAACGTTAGGATCTCGCGCCGCTTGCCGAATGAACTGGACCACCACATCGAAGGATTCATACGGGTGATGAACGAGGATATCCTTGGCCCGAATCGCCTCGAAACAGTCTCCACCCATTTCCCGAATACGCTCAGGGAAGCGGGCCTCAAACGGCTTGAACAACAGGTCTGGGCGATCATTCATGACGAGGCCCGACAGATCCTTCATGCCGAGCAGACCATCAAGCAGCATGATATCCCTGGCTTCGGCGCCCATTTCCCGTGCAACGAAATCGCGTAGAGATTTGGGACCATCTGAATCGATGTGAATTCGAACGATCCGACCGCGGCGGCGTTGTTTCAAGAGGATCTCGAACTCTGCGATCAGGTCTTCGGCTTCTTCTTCGATCTCGATATCGCTGTCTCTAACAATCCGGAACACACAATGCCCTTTGGCGACGAAGCCTGGGAACAGCATGCTTTGATAGTGCGCGATAACACTCTCAAGGCGCACGAAGCGCACGACGCCAGACTTCCTGTCAGGCAACCGAATGAATCGGGCCGAGAAGGCTGGCATCGGCACGAGTCCAACCATTGGCTCGCCGGACCGCCCACTTGCAGGATTGAGTTGGAATGCGACCGCAAAACCAAGATTGGGAATGAAGGGAAAGGGATGCGCCGGATCCACCGCCTGAGGGGTCAGGATCGGAAAGATGTGGCTTTCAAATCGTTCTTTGAGCCAAGCCGTGTCCGAGCGTTTAAGTTCAGACATTGCCAAAACTTCGATCTGTTCGCTTTTTAACTCAGCCCTCAATTCACTCCAGCAATCTTGCTGATCTTTCATCAGGGTTTCAGCGGCGGCCTCGATTTCGACGACCTGTTCGGCTGGCGTACGCCCTTCGAGACTCAGTTTCTGAATCCCGGCGCGCGCCTGCTCTCTGAGGCCGGCATATCGAACCATGAAGAACTCATCGAGATTGTTCGCGGAAATCGACAGAAAACGCAGCCGTTCGAGCAACGGGTGTGAGACGTTTCGAGCTTCTTCAAGCACGCGTTCGTTGAACTTAAGCCATGAGAGCTCTCGGTTTATGTAACGTTCGGACGCGTTCGTTGGCACCTTCATCCGATTGGTCATTTGATAACACCTGCTCTGACAGATCTATGAATTCTCTTCTTCGAGGATTTCTCTCGCAAGCGGAATGGTCAGCGGTCTTTCGCCACTCGCGCCTGCAAGAATTTCCACGGAGTGCTCGATGAGCGAGTAGCCCAGGCCCAATCGCGTGACAAGGTAGTCTTCAACCGGTTTGGGAAGCTTTAACACGGATCGCGCAAATGCCCGTTTGAGCCGCGCACGCATCAATTCCTCGTCCGGAGCCGGTATTTCCGCGAGTGGCGCTGCGTGCAAGCGCGAATTCAGGTCCGGCGACTGGAAATGCCAGGATGCAGGGGCGCTGTGAGAAGCCAGCAAGATGCGTTTGCCGTTTCGTTTCACCGCGCTGAGCAGGATAAGAAGACGCTCCGCTTGTTTCATTTGCTCGACGTCGTCGACTACGACGTCGCCATGGCTAAGCGCTTCAAGCGCCTTGTCATTCAGGTTTGAAAGCGCCAAGCCTGACAAATAGTCCGCGTCACGTTCCTGAGCCCAGGCTTTGGCGAGCGTTGAGACCCCGCTCCCGGTCGCGCCGATCAGGCAAAATGCGTGATAGGGCCATCTGTCAGTGTTTCGGATCGCAGCGCAAACAGCGCGATTAGCCGCTGTGATCGCCATATCGTCAAAGCTGAGGCTTGCTTCCGGGAACTGAATTGGAATCTGCCTCGACGGCGGCATGTAGAGTCGCCCTCTGATCTATTGCCCGCCGCTGATCGCGGAGGTCATGACCCACCCGATCTCTTCGGCATTTATGACCACGCCACGATCGCGCAGATCAGACGTGAGACGCTGACCATCTCCTGCGAACGCGAAGGCGATGAAAGCCCCGTCAGTAGAAATCGCACGGGTTTGAAAGTTGGAGACCAGCGGTGACCGCACCAGAGCGCCCCGCAGGGTGTTCCATTCTACCAAGGATGTATAGCGAACCGTCGCCTCGATCAGTGTTCGACTGGTGTCGCGCACAATGGAGGTCCGTTTCCATTCTTCATTAAGGAGTTCGACAACCGCTGACTTTGCGCCGTCCAGCGTAGAGGCGCGGCGCGTGGTTCCAATCGCGCGGGTCCCGGACGGCGTTACGGAGACGAGGTCAACCAGATAACCGCCCTGACCACCTCGCAAATTCGCAAACATGCCGCGCTGGGCACCATAAAGCGCGATTTCGTCCTGAAGGATCTGCCAATCCGTGTCCGGTTGATATCCCGAAGCATCGCTGACGAGCAGTGGGACCAGGCTCTCTTTCGGGGTTTCATCCCAGGCAAGCTTCCAGGCGAAGTCCATGCCGTTCGACGTGGTAGTGAACAACACTGCCCGGGGGCCCAGGCTGTCCGTAAACGGCAATCCGACTTGCGTAAGCGCCAGCCGAAGCTGGCTTGGATTGTAAACCACGGCTAGGCTGCCGCGATACCGGCCTGCACCTGCGACTTCTTCTTCCACGTCAACCGCGGCCGCGATGCGGTCTGCGAGCGCTTGATCAATGATGAGATCCGTTGCGGCTGCGCGGTCTTCCGGCAGCGTAAAACGCTCGATCAGGCGCTGAGCCCCGACAAGTTTTGCGTAGGCAAAGGCTTTTTGCTGCGCCTCGCCAACGGTTGGGGCGCGTTCATCCACAGCAATCCCGTGTATCGTATAGACCTCCCGGCTCTGACCTTGAGCAC
>JANSXJ010000160.1 GCA_024743015.1 Hyphomonas sp.
ATGCTCTCCGGTACCGTTCAAGAATTGGAGCATCTGGGTTCAGACCTCTACGTCCATATGGCGATGGACGGCGCGGCTGAACCGGTGATTGCGCGCACTGAACCGGGTGAAAGCCAGCGACTTGCTCATGGCGACCGGATTACGCTTGCGGCCAAGCCCGGCGCGTTCATCGCGTTTGACGCTAAAGGCAAGCGCATCGGGGCGCCCTACGCCAATGGTCATCACAAAGACGATCCGACCGTCATGGTTGACGCGGACGGGCGACCGAGCGGTTCCGGCCTGGTGGCAACACCCGTCGGTAATGGCAAGGCGACACAATCCGCAAAGGACGCAGCGCCAACCCCGGCACCCGGAGGCTCATCATCATGAGCGGGCGTGCAACCACCGCCGCTGGCGACGTCAGGTTACCCGAGCCTGCACAAGAGATTCGCACCGCCCTGTCGGCTAATGTGCCGGGCACACCGCGCCGTTCGCTTGCCCGTACCGAAGCCGTGGCAGGGTATGCGCTGGCAGCACCGGCCTTCCTTCTCATCATCCTTCTAATACTGATGCCGACGCTCGGCGTTGTCACCATCGCACTCACCGATTGGCAGTTTGGCGCGCGGTCTCTGTCCTTTGTGGGCTTGGCCAACTTCCGCTCACTGTTCGGTGACGCGACTTTCCAGGCCGCCTTCTGGAACACGCTCTTCTATGTCGCGGTCACCGTGCCGGGCACGACAGTCCTTGGGCTTGCCATCGCGCTGCTGATCGAAAGCGGGTCGTCCCTGCGGGGCTTTTATCGTGCTGCACACTTCCTGCCGGTAATGGCAACACTCGCCGCCATGGCGATCGCCTGGGAGGCATTGCTGCATCCGACCATTGGGCTGATCAATCAGGTCATGGGCGATCTCGGTCTTCCCCGACCCAACTGGCTTCGGGATCGTGATCTCGTGCTTCCGACACTCATGGTCATCGGCATCTGGCAGAATCTCGGCCTTGCGATGGTGTTGTTCCTCGCCGGTCTCAAGGCCATCCCGCAGGACCTTTACGATGCCGCCGATGTCGATGGCGCCGACCACTGGCTCGACCGGCTGCGCACCGTCACGCTCCCCATGCTCGGCCCGGTGATGATGTTCGTTACTATCATTATGGCGCTCCGCGCCTTCGAGGTCTTTGACACCGTCCGCGTCCTCACCCAGGGCGGGCCGGGCAATGCGTCAGAGACGTTGATGCATACGCTTTATGTGGAGAGTTTCGAGTTCTTGCGCACTGGCTATGGCGCCGCGGTCACGCTCGTCTTCCTTCTGATCGTGATCACACTAACCCTGATCCAGGCCGGCGTCATGGACCGAAGGGTGCACTACACATGAGCGCGCACACCACCACGGCCAGAAGCCTGTCCCTGCCCGCCGCTCTTGGTCGTCATGCGATCCTGCTGGCCACCGCAGCCTTTGTACTGATGCCCTTCATCTGGATGGTGTCGCTGTCCATTAAGTCGCCGGGCGAACTGTTTCAGACCCGCTTCGCGCTGTTTCCACAAACATTCTACGGCGTCGAGAACTACACCGAAGCGCTTACATCGGTGCCGCTGGCACGCTTCATGTTCAATGGGGCGTTCGTAGCCTTTGCTGTGCTTGCCTTACAGATCCTTGTCGCCGCGCCCTGCGCCTACGCGTTGGCCAAGCTTCGCTTTGCAGGCCGCGACGTCTTGTTTGCCGTCGTCCTGATCGCACTGCTGATCCCCCAAGAAGTGCTCGGCCTGCCGCTGTTCATCTTGTTCCACTATATGGGTCTGCTCGACAGCTATGCCGCGCTGATCCTGCCTTTTGCCGTTTCGCCGTTTGCCGTCTTCCTCTTCCGGCAGTTCTTCAAGACCGTCCCGGACGATCTTATACATGCCGCCCGGCTCGACGGTCTGTCTGAATGGTCGATCGTCTGGCGGATTATGGTTCCCCAAGCGACGGCTGCGATCATCGCGTTTGCGATCCTGTCCGTTATCGCTCGTTGGAACAATCTGTTCTGGCCGTCCATCGCTGTGACCTCCGAAGAGCTTATGCCGCCCTCGCTCGGGATTATTTTTTTCCGTCATGAAGAAACGGGCAGCGACTATGGGCCGCTCATGGCCGCAGCGACGCTCGTCGTTACCCCGCTCATAGTTGCATTCCTCTGCGCGCAAAGACAGTTCGTTCAAGGCTTCCATGGAGGAGTGAAATGACCACACGCCAAGCGCACGTTCAACTTGGACTACAAAGCTCAACAAGAGAAGTTGGCATGGAAGACACGTTTCAAAAGGAGTTCACGCGGCCCAATTGGATGGAGATCGATCTTTCTGCGCTCGACCACAATTATCGACTCGTCGAATCGATGGTTGGCCCGGACATTCGAATTCACCCGTCCGTGAAAAGCGCCGCATATGGACTTGGATTGGTGGAAGTCGCGCGCCGGTTTCAGGAACTTGGCGCAGACGCAATTTCATGCGGCAGCTTTGAGGATGCTTGCACGATCCGAGAGGCAGGGTTGACCGACATCGAACTTGTTATGTTCGGCGGCACGCTTCCTGGAGGCATTCCCGCACTGCTCTCCCGGGATTTGATGCCGACGGTCCACACGATGGAACTTGCTCGAGCCGTCGCTGATGCCGCAAAAAAACCCGCAAAGATTTACATCAAAGTCGATGTCGGATGGGGTCGACTTGGCATACCGGCTCAGTGTGCTCGAGAACGAATAATTGAGATTGCCCGCATGCCCAATGTCGCTGTTGAGGGCGTCTATACGCACGTTCCGTTCACAGATGAGAATGGCGTACAATGGGCGATAGAACGAACCAGTATTTTCGATGAGATTATTCAGAATCTGAAAAAGGACGGCTTGGAGATACCGGTCACTCAATCACGATCGAGTGCTGGTGTTCTCATGAACATCCCTGACAACTGTAATTCTGTTGCGCCTGGAAGCATTCTTTACGGGAAGCCGGCGTTGCCTGGTGAGCTGTTTGATTTCGGACGCTTTCAACCTGTGCTGACTGCGATAAAATCGAGAATTATTCAAGTATCTCCGACGGCAGCGGATACAAGTGTAATTGCTCCGAGCCGGTTTGCCAGGAGCGTCAAAGGTTCCACAGGTGTAATCCCCTACGGAAGGCGTGACGGTAACCGCGCGGCTCTTCCAGATCAGCAGAGCTACGCAATCGTAAACGGAACTCCCGCTCCTATTCTCTCTGTTTCATCAGAGTTGTGTGTTTTGGATCTCTCCAACGTTGCCAATCCCGCGATTGGGAACGAAGTGATCATTCTCGGGGAAGCCGGCGGTTACAATATCACTCTTGAAACCCTTGCACGATGGCAAGGCAGCGGGATGAACGACGTCCTCCTCCCGCATCGCGGCCGTTTGGCTCGCAAGCACCTTAGTTAGTTGGCCCCCCAAAATTCGTCCTACGAATGGGCCGGTACACAGAAACCCAAACCAATCCAAGAAGGAGATCAACATGACAATCGTATCAAGACGCACTGTACTTCGTGGAGGCGCGGTCATAGCTGCTACCGTCGGATTTGCTACCCACGGTGCTTTTGCAGCCACCCGTGAATTGGAAATCCTGCATACGGACCCTCAACTTCTTACACCGTTTCATGAGCGAGCGGCTGCAATGTTCGTTGAAGCACACCCCGATGTTCGAGTGAATCTGCGTGTAGTGCCAAGCTACAACGAAGCACTCGCTCAGACTTTGCGGGACGGCCTTATCGGATCTCCAGCCCACGTGGCGTTCCACGGACTAAACAATATCAGCTTGTTGTCGCGCCGAGGTCTTCTCGTCCAACTTGACGATCTGATAGCGCGCGAACCCAATTGGGAGGAAGTCGGATACGCTGAAACAGTCAACAATCTGGGCAAAGCGGACGGAAAGACATGGGCTGTCCCGCTCGCGCTCGCTTTCATTATCGCGATGTACAACCGGAATTTGGTCGAAGCAGCAGGATTTGATCCGGACAACTTTCCAACCACTTGGGATGGGTTGTATGATCTGGCAGAAGCCATTGAGGCGCCTTCGGGTGGTGTTTACTTTCGATACCAATCGACCGGCAACGTTTTTCTGTTTTCGCTGTTCCGCAGTTTTGGTGCTGAAATTCTCAGTGATGATCGTCAAACCATCTTGTTCAATAGCCCCGAGAGCTTGGAAGCACTCAGAGTTCTTCATCGGATTGGTGAAATCCGAGGCGGGCAGGATATGGCGGGGTCCGATGCGCGCCAAGCTTTTTCAGCCGGCGCCCTCGGTATCTTGATCGACAGTTCCTCTGGTTTGGGAAACTATCAGAGGCAAGCTGGTGACCGGTTTTCTGTCGGAACGGCGCCGATGCCGCTCGCCGCCGGAGACGATGCTCGTATACTGGCCGCCGGCAATGCGGGTGTTATTCAAGCGAGAGACGACGGTATGACAGAATTCGCATGGGAATACTTGAAGCTAGTTTCCGAAATAGATCAGCAGAAATTTCTCGTCAATACGACTGGATACGTTCCTGTTAATGATAGAGCCGTCTCGGAGCTGGCTGACTTTTACGCTGAGCGCCCGGCATATCGAACCGCGCCAACGCTGCTACCATATCTGACCGGCTGGGAGGCTATACCGGGACCGAACTCTCTCAGGATCGACGAGGCAATTCTCGACGAGGCGCAAAAGGTAGTTAGACTCGAGACATCGCCTGAGGATGCTTTGGAGTCGATGTACCAAGCGGCAGCGTCGATGATGGAACCTGAATAACGGCCTTGTCGGATCGAGCACGAAAGGGAGCCGAATGGCGGCTCCCTTGTTTCTTTTCATCATAATGATGTTCTTTGATGACAATGCACATAGCAATACTCACCGACATACATTTGACAGTAGAAAAAAATGTGCGCCAGGATATTGATCCCAAGCGCAGATTGGTTGAGGCTCTCGATTTTATTTCCGGATTGCCAATTAGTTTGGACCTGATCGTAGTTATGGGCGACTTGGCTGAATCAGCCGAGCCTCAAGCCTATGAATGGTTGCTGGAGTTGGTATCCAAAGTCGATTGTCCGGTGCGACTGCTTATTGGCAATCATGATGATCGAGATGTGTTCAAATCGCTTTGTTCTCCGGAATTGATTGACCGAGATGGATTCGTTCAGTCGTCCGTGGAGACGGATCGGGAAATGTTTCTATTTCTCGACACGGTCCGAACGGGAGAAACAGGTGGATCATACTGCTCAAAACGACAGGCGTGGCTATCTGAGCAGTTGCATCGCTCGAAAGGAAAAGCGGCTTATCTATTCATGCATCATCCGCCTTTTGATGTAGGCACCCACCACGATGCGTCGAAGATCAAAGAACACGGAGATTTTGCGGCTATTGTTCGAGAGTATGGTACGGTCAGCCATATTCTTGTAGGCCATATCCATCGAACCGCCAGCGGTCGATGGTGCAATGCATCATGGTCGAGCTTGGGCGGGACCCATGTACAATCAAATCTCACTTTTCCAGGTGTTCGAAAGGCCTATAGAACCGGATCGGGATATGTCGGGATTTTGATGATCGAAGGTCCGACATCCATCTTCCATTATTCGGATTTCGTTAACAACTATTAGATTTTCGGCAAATAGCGATGTAATTAAGGTTGCTATATAATATAGGCAATTATTGGCATAGAAAACTAAATACAGGTTATATAATTTACATAAATTATCTGCGAAATTAATAAATAATTATTACGCAGATAGGAAATATATATAAATCAACTATTTGTTTTTTTATTCATCCGGTATTTCATCCAATAAACTCCGCCCCTTCTGTACCCGCCTTCCGAGCGCTTCGATGAACCCCTGATACCGTTCCTTTCCCTTTGCTTGGGCAGACGCTTGCGCCTCGTCAGGCAACGGCGGCGTGATGGTGAGCCAGAAGCGGATAAACAGGGCGAGTGTCTCGGTCGAGATATGAGCGCTGCGTTCGAGCCGCTGCACCTGTCTGGACAACCGATCGAGACGGCGGGCAAAGGCCGCCTCGCGCCGGTCGGCTCCGTCCGGTGACAGAAAGGACGCTACCGCTGCTTCGACGATTGCCGATCGGGAGAGCCCCTTTTGGACGGCAAGATCGCTGATCTGCTTGAGCATTTCGGGCGGGAAATAGACGTTCATTCGGTTGCGCATGGGGCTTCACATATCCATGTTGTCGTGCGGATCCATGGCGACTTGACGGGCATTGGTTTGTGCTTGGCGGCGTATGGTTCGGGACCTGCGCGCCGCCTCTCCGGCGTCGTCGTCCAATCCCACGAACTCGTCACGCGCTGTTTCTGGTTCGCGTTTTTTGACGACGGTTTCGTGCTCGGCAAGCTCATGTTGGCGTCCCAGACCGCCGCCGCCCTGCCTTCCGTTCGCCATTTCCGGCGAAATGCTCGCAGTGTCTGGCGTCACACTCAGACCTAACCACGGACCGTCTTTTTTGTTTCCGGCCGATCCCGGGGGCTCCGGCGGTGCCAGGACACGCTCTGTGAACCGCCTGTCCTCGAAATAGCGCGCCTTTTGGGCCCGGATCGGCGGCAGACCGGCCACCATGACGATTTCATCGGTGACGGGCAGTTGCATCACCTCGCCCGGCGTCATCAGGGCGCGCGGCGTCTCAGCACGCGACACCATCAGATGGCCGAGCCAGGGTGCCAGCCGGTGCCCGGCATAGTTCTTCATCGCCTTGAGTTCTGTGGCCATGCCGAGCGCATCGGACACGCGTTTGGCCGTGCGTTCATCGTTCGTGGCAAAGCTGACCCTTACATGGCAGTTGTCGAGAATGGCGTTGTTGGGACCGTAGGCCTTTTCGATCTGGTTGAGCGATTGGGCGATCAGGAACGCTTTCAGCCCGTAACCGGCCATGAAGGCGAGCGCGCTTTCGAAGAAATCGAGCCTGCCCAGGGCCGGGAATTCATCGAGCATCAACAGGACGCGGTGACGGCGCGCTTGGTCGTGCAGATCCTCGGTCAGACGACGCCCGATCTGGTTGAGCACGAGCCGGATCAGAGGCTTGGTGCGGCTGATATCGGATGGCGGTACGACCAGATACAGCGTCGTTGGTAAGTCAGCGTAGACCAAATCGGCAATGTGCCAGTCACAACGACTGGTCACCTGCGCGACCACCGGATCGCGATAGAGGCCGAGAAACGACATGGCTGTCGACAGAACGCCTGACCGCTCATTGTCGGATTTGTTGAGGAGTTCACGGGCGGCCGAAGCGACGACCGGATGGGACGTATTGCCCAAATGCGGTGTCGTCATCATGGCGGTCAGCGTGTCCTCGATTGACCGTGACGGATCGGACAAAAAGGCGGCAACGCCAGCGAGCGTTTTGTCTGTTTCGGCATAGAGCACGTGGAGGATCGCACCGACCAGCAGCGAATGGCTGGTCTTGTCCCAATGGTTGCGCCGTTCGAGCGAACCGTCCGGATCGACTAACACGTCAGCGATGTTTTGAACGTCGCGCACTTCGCTGGCGCCGCGCCGCACTTCCAAAAGCGGATTGTAGGCGGAGGAGTGTGCATCGGTGGGGTCGAACCGCAAGACCTTGCCGTGACGAGCGCGCCAGCCGGCCGTCAGCTGCCAGTTCTCACCCTTGATGTCGTGCACGATGGCCGAGCCGGGCCAGGTCAGAAGCGACGGAATGACCAGCCCCACCCCCTTACCGGAGCGCGTCGGTGCAAAACACAGCACATGTTCCGGACCGTCATGGCGAAGATAGGAACGGTCCAGTCTGCCCAGCACCACGCCATCATCCCTCAGCAGGCCCGCTCGTCTGATTTCGGTGACCGTGGCCCAGCGCGCGGAACCATAGGTATCGACGTCACTGGCCTCACGCGCGCGCAGGAC
>JANSXJ010000047.1 GCA_024743015.1 Hyphomonas sp.
AGCCCGCCCTTATATGCAGTGCAGCACGCGAGCGCAACCCGCCCTTGCATTCTCAAACAGCTCTATTTACGCAACCGTGCAATGCGCCGTCCGAAGAGCAGGAGATTGAGACCGATCGTGAGTGTTCCCGCCGAAGCCCCAAAAGATTGCGATCTCTGCCCCAGACTGCGCCAATTCATCCTGGATCAACGTCAAAAAGAGCCCGATTGGTTCAACGGTGCCGTGCCAAGCTTTGGCGATGAAGCTGCCAAGTTGCTGGTAATTGGGCTCGCCCCGGGCATGACGGGCGCGAACCGAACCGGGCGACCGTTTACGGGCGACTGGGCTGGCGATTTGCTATATGCGACGCTGGGCAAGTTCGGGTTTTGCGAGGGGACATATGACCGTCGTCCCGACGACGGGCTCACGCTGAAAGGTGCGATGATCACCAACGCGGTGCGCTGTGTTCCGCCGCAGAATAAACCCGTCGGCGCGGAGATCAATCAGTGCCGCCCGTACCTGAAAGCCCGAATTGAGGCGCTTCCAAGCGTTAAAGTTCTCCTTTGCCTCGGAAAAATCAGTCATGATTCGACGGTCCGAACCCTTGGATTGAGATTAAAAGATCATCCATTCGGTCACGGAACCGAGTATCGGGTCGGAAACATGACGTTGCTCTCCAGCTATCATTGCTCCCGCTACAACACCAATACGCGGCGGCTGACCGAGGAAATGTTCGAAGATATCTTTTCCCGTGCGCGCGCGCTCGTTGACGCGTGACGCTTGCGTCGCCTGTTTGAGCCGTTTAGCTAATATTCAACACGAACTCTAAGGGGGATCTTCGAATGACTCCACTATACGTCGTCCTGGGCTTAATCGTCCTGCTCGCCGTTTTTGTGATTGGTATCTATAACGGCCTGGTCGCTAAGCGACAGCGCTGCAATCAGGCATTTGCCGACATTGATGTGCAGCTGAAGCAGCGCCAGAATCTGATTCCGAATCTTGTTGAAACGGTCAAAGGCTACGCCGCGCACGAGAAAGAAACACTGGATGCAGTGATTCAGGCACGCCAGGGCGCCGTCGCCGCCAATACACCGGGCGAGATGGGCGCCGCAGAAGGCATGCTGGGTCAAGCGCTTGGCCGTCTGTTTGCACTTGCGGAAGCCTATCCGGACCTGAAGGCCAATCAGAACTTCATGGATCTGCAGGATGAGCTGGCCGTCATCGAAGACAAGATCGCTGCGGCGCGCCGTTTCTACAACTCTGCCGTTCAGGACTATAACACCGCCCGCGAGCAGTTTCCGGGGTCTCTCGTCGCTGGCAGCTTCAATTTCGAACCACGCGAATTCTTCGACCTCGGGGAAGACCGCGCTTCGATGAGCACGCCGCCTGAGGTGAAATTCTAGATCCAAAACGCTCATGGAAGATATCACACCTATTTTTATAGGAGGCGTGGCATCTGTGGCGGCAGCCGCACTGACCGCCTATCTAACCACGACAATCAAATTGCGTTCAGAGCGCTCGGCGCTGAATGAGAGTTGGCGTTCGCGTGTGCTTGAACGTTACTTCGAAGGTAATCAAAACTTCGAGAAACTTGCGCAGCAATTCGCAATAGGTGTTCTATTCTATGAGGATAAGGCCAACGCGGGCCATCATGATAAACGCTTCATACCCAAGAATTTTAATCTAACCATCGGACGCGACGAAACCTGTGATATCCGCTCTCTGGATATGCATGTATCCCGCATTCACGCACTGGTTTCTTCCAACGAAAAAGAGGTCTTCATCGAAGACATATTTGCCACCAATCGCACAATGGTGAATGGCAAGGAAATACATGAGCTCACGAAACTGAAAGATAATGATGTAATCAAGATTGGGCTTATTGATTTCAAGTTCAAAAAGCTCAATGGCTGGAACTCCTAAGGCTTCCTACCGCACAAAGCTCGGTAGCCAGGTCGCCAGGGCCGGAATTGTGGCGACCATCGCGATCATGATCAATTGCAAACCAATAAACGGGAGAGCGCCGCGCCAGATGTCCATCGTTTCGACGCCTTCAGGTGCCGCGCCGCGCAGATAGAATAGCGCGAATCCGAAGGGCGGGGTCAGGAAGCTCGTTTGCAGGTTTAGCGCCATCAGGATGGCTAGCCAGACCGGATCTGCGCCAAGAATGATCAGCGGCGGAGCCACGATCGGTACAACCACGAAAACGATCTCGATAAAGTCCAAAAAGAAGCCGAGCACGAACATGACCAGCATCGTGATGGCGAGCGCGCCCCACAGTCCGCCCGGGATGCCGGTGAGCAGGGCCTCGACATAATGGTCACCGCCATAGGCCCGAAATACGAGCGCGAACGGGCTGGCCCCGATCAGGATCAGGAATACCATGCTGGTGATCTGAACGCCGGACTTCAACGCATCACTCAGCTGCTGCGCACGGATCAGGACCCGCGCCGCAGACAGAAGGCCGCCCAAAAATACGAGGGTGGCGAATGCTGCGATTCCCATGCCGAGATAGTCTCCGGCTGGGATGGCCTCTCGATTTATCCGCAGGTCCATCGAATTGGCCAGGATGCCGAGAACGAGCACACTGGCAAATGCTGCCCAAATGCTCCCGAGGTCACCTGGTCTTCCATGCTCTGGTGCCAGGCGTAGACCTGCGAGCAACAATGCGCCGCCGGCGCCAATGGCAGACGCCTCAGTCGGCGAAGCGAGGCCACCGAGGATCGATCCAAGAACTGCGATAATCAGAAGCAATGGCGCGCCAAGGCTACGGGTGATTTCGCCAAATGAGAGGGGCTCTGTATCCGCTTCCATCTCTATTGCCGGGCTCGCGCTCGGTCGAAGGATCGCGGTCACGACCAGATAAAGCAGATAGAGTCCGACCAGCATCAGGCCGGGGATCAGGGCGCCTGCAAACAAGTCACCCACTGAGACAACGCCTGCACCACCCCCAGAGCGCATCGCGGCGGACTGGTTGGCATTTGAAACCGCATCGGCGAGCAGGATCAAGACAATGCTCGGCGGAATGATCTGGCCGAGCGTTCCGCTCGCTGCAATCGTCCCGGTCGCTAGTTTGGGATCATATCCCTGCTTTAGCATGGTCGGCAGGGCGATCAGGGTCATGGTAATCACCGTCGCGCCAACAATCCCGGTCGACGCGGCCAAGAGGGCACCGACGATCACAACGGCGTAGCCAAGCCCGCCGCGGACGCGGGCCAGCAAACGACTGGCCGTGTGCAACAGATCGTCCGCAACTCTTGAGCGCTCGAGGATGACTCCCATGAGTACGAAGAGCGGTACAGCGATCAGGACCTGGTTTTCCATCGATCCGAGGATCCGGCTCGGAAGATTGCGCAGGATGGGGAGCGGTATCAGGCCCATCTCGACGCCAATGATCCCGAAAATCAGCGCCACGCCGCCGAGCGTCAGAGCGACAGGGTAGCCAGCGAGCAAAGCCAGGATGGCGCAGAGGAACATTCCGAGTGCAAGGATTAGTTCGAGTTCCATCACAGCGCCTCCGCACTATGATCAGTGTCCGTTTCCGGCTCCCGCAGGCCTCGAATAATCATAGCTGCTTTGATCGACTGGCTGAGCGCCTGACCGATCATCAAGATTGCGAACAAAGGAACCATGGTCTTGAACAAGTACTTGATTGGCAGACCATCACTCTCGTTGAAATGCTCCAATCCAATCCAGCTGCGCGCGATCAGACCGGAACCTGCATAGAGAATGAGCACGCAGATCGGGATGATGAAGATGAGCGAGCCAAACAGCTCAATCCCGGCCTTTGCGCGCGGGCTGAAACGGGGGCGCAGAATATCCACACGCACATGTCCGTCATCACGAAGCGTCGCGGCTGCTCCGAGCATGAACATCATCGCGAATGTGAAGATCACGCTGTCATTCAACCAGCTGAAACTCAGTCCAAATACATAGCGAAGGAGCACTGCGGCGAGCTGGATCAGGATGATCAGAAACGCGGCGGCCAGCGCGAGCCCCAGCGCGGCCCCCGAAATGCGGTCGAGGATGAGGCTAAGCTTGTCCGATACACTGGCGAGTGGTTTCGGGACGGCAAGGATCAGTAGGGGCAAGAGCAATAATGGCGCGAGCCCGTATCCTGCGAACCGCAGTCCTGTTCCCACACTGGAAACGAATTCTTCCATAGACCCCCAGCTCCTTTTTCGTGTCGACCGGAGCGGCGCCTAAAGTTCGCGCGCCACCATGTATGGGCTGTCAGAAATGCTTGCCCAGCCGCGCATCTTGATTAGCGCGTCTTCGAAGCTCTCATAGATGCGGCGTTCCAGGTCGCCGGCATTACCAGCATCGCTGCGGATATCCGCGGACACTTCCTGAACTCGTGCCATCACGTCCTCTGGGAACTGACGGAGCTGCACGCCTTCCTCATTCACCAGTTTCTCTAGATAGACGCCGTTCTGGTACGTGAACTCACCGACGGAACGATTGTTGACCTCGCCCGCGGCGGTTCGAATGATGGCTTGTTCGGTCGGGGAGAGACTGTCCCATTTGGAACGATTCAACCCGAGCGCCAAAGCACTGCCGGGTTCGTGGAAGCCGGGGCCGTAGTGAAATTTCGCCTCGCGGTGGAAGCCGAGGAAGTAGTCATTCCAGGGACCAACCCATTCGGTTGCATCGATCCGGCCTGTTTGAAGAGCCTGGTAGATCTCGTTCCCAGGAAGCGCCTCAGCCGCGCCGCCCAGCGCCCGCACGACGTCGCCACCCATGCCGGGAATACGCATTTTCAAGCCGCGGAAGTCATCCAGACTGTTCACTTCATTCTTGAACCACCCGCCCATCTGATGACCGGTATTGGCCGCCTGGAATGCTATGACCCCGTATTGGCCCGAGAGTTCTTCCCACAATTGCTGGCCGCCGCCGAAATCGATCCATCCCATGATCTCGGGCGCGGTCATTCCCATCGGCACAGCCGTGAAGAAGTTGAAGGCTTTGGATTTGGACTGCCAGTAATAGTCGGCGCCATGATACATATCGACATTACCAGAGGCGACCGCATCAAAGGCCTCAAAGGCCGGTACCAGTTCACCGGAGGCGTAAACCTGAACTTCCATCTGTCCTTCGGAGAGCTCGGCTATGCGATCCGCAAGGCGTTGCGCGGCCGTCCCAAGTCCAGGCAGATCCTTCGGCCAGGTCGTTGTCATTGTCAGGCGACGCTTCTTGCGCGTCTGAACGGCAGGTCCGGTCGCGCCGTCGCTGGCGGATTGCGAGCACGCTGTTGTGGCCAGCCCAGCCGCGCCGAGGGTGGCGGCACCGAGCAGTTTCCGGCGGTCTATCATTTGGTCTCTCCCGATGGATTATTCACTGTCTTCAAGCGCGCGCCATCGTCCACCGTCAAGCACTTCCAAAGGCTTGAACCGCCGCTTGTAGTCCATTTTTTCGCTGTCTTTGATCCAGTACCCCAAATAGACGTGGGGCAGCCCGAGCTCGCGGGCATGGCGAATATGATCCAGGATCATGAACGTCCCCAGGCTGCGCTGACGCAAGCTCGGATCAAAGAACGTGTAGACCATGGAAAAGCCGTCGCGCACCACATCCGTCAGTGAAACCGCAGCGAGTGGAGCGTCATCACCCTCGCCAATTCGGTACTCGAACAGCAAGGTTTGTACGGGGCTGTCATTGATCATCGCGCAAAATTCGCGATAACCCATGTCCGACATGCCACCACCATCGTGGCGAGAATGAAGGTAGGACTTAAGCAACCGAAAGTGTTCGCGATTGGCGCGCGCTTCAATCGGTTTGCGGACGAGGTCAGCATTGGCCTTGTTGATCCGCTTCTGGTTTTTGCTGGCTTTGAAATTTGCTACGTCGACGCGAACGGACCGGCAGGCATTGCAGGTCGGACAGGCTGGGCGGTAAGCGACGCCCTGGCTACGACGGAAGCCAGCACGGCTCAGCTGATCGTGCAATGCGTCCGGATTATCTTGAGTAAGATGGGTGAAGCCTTTGCGCTCAATTTGACCAGGCAGGTAGGGGCAAGGGCTTGCGCCCGTCACATAGAAGCGCAATCCACGCCGGAGACCCGGTAATTGAAATAGCGATTCGTCTAGCTTCATATCCGTAATCTACGCATCTAAAGGTCAAAGCGCCAAGGGGCTATCACTGTAAATGCGGCCCACATGAGTATGACCAGTGGCCCACCAAAGCGCAAAAAGTCTCCAAACTTGTAATGCCCTGGACCCATAACCAGCATATTTGTCTGATAGGCAATGGGTGTCGCGAAGGCACAATTAGCCGCGTATATTACAGCGAGCAGGAACGGGAACGGGTCTGCTCCGGTTTGTTCGGCTGCTGAGATCGCAATCGGCGTGAACAGGACCGCGGTGGCCGCGTTACTCAAAATGTTGGTGAGGATTGCCACGGCCAGGAAGATTGCGGACAGAATGGCAAGCGTTCCATAGGGCGAGGCGAGCAGGACAACCAGCTCAGCAATCATCTGTGCGGCGCCGGTCATCTCAAGCGAGACGCCCATCGCGAGGGCTGCAGCGATGACCAGATAGATCCGCAAGTCGAGCGACCGCGCCGCCTGACGGTGATTCAGACACTGCAGCAAGATCATAGCCGTCGCCGCCAGAATGGAGGCGAGGGTGATGCTAGCCAGGCCAGTGGCTGCGGCGAGCACCATGACCACCGTGATCAAACGTGCCACTTGGGCGCGCGTCGTGGTTGGAAATTCGCTTTGAGACCATTCCAGCAGAATCAGGTCGCGGCTCGTGCGGAGGTTTCTGAACGCGCTGACGGGGCCGCAAAGCAAAAGCGTGTCGCCAGCTTCCAACCGGATCTCACCCAGCTTGGCCCGGATCATCCGGCTGCGGCGCTGGATGCCGAGTGTCACTGCCCGCGTAAGGCGGCGGAACCCAAGCATTTCAACCGTGCGTCCGGCCATTCGGGAGCCCGGCGCTATGACGGCTTCGACGAGGCCTAGCTGGTGCTCGCCGGAATCATCGGTTTCCGGGACGCCGCTTTGCCAGATATCCTGCAACATAGCCGGTTTGTCCGAGAGGAGGTCCGTCAGGGCCTGTCGTGTCGCGGCCACGATGACGAGGTCGCCTGGCGTCAACCGAACCTCATCATAGGGCGGGAGAAGAGCGCGTTCGCCGCGCTGGATCATCCGCACCGTCATGTCCTTCAGGTCCGGGAACATACCCGCCACGGCTTCCTTGCCATCCAGGAAGTGTCCGGGTGTGACTTCGAACTGCGCGACAAACTGCTTGCCTGATTTCACCATGGTCTCGGTGAAGTCTTCCCGGTTGGGCAAGAGAATGCGCGAAGCGATGAGCAGGTAGAACATGCCAACGCCAGCCAGCATCAGGCCGAATACTGACTGATCAAAAAAGCCGAGCGTGTTTGGCGTCAAGCGTTCATATGCGTCGGCAGCGAGCAGGTTGGTCGAGGTCCCGATCAGCGTCGTCATGCCCGCAAAAATCGATACAAAGCTGAGTGGCATCATCAGTCGCGACGTCGAGGCCCCCATGCGCGCTGCAATCGCCGACATGATGGGCAGGAACATGATGACCACAGGTGTGTTATTGGTGAAGGCGCTGGTCGCGAAGACCGCCGCAAACGTCATCAGAAGTGTTATCATTGGGCGCTTGTCATAGGATTGCACAAGCGCCTTGGTCGGGCCTTCAAGCGCACCGGTCTGGAACAGTCCCTGACCCACAACCAGAAGGGCCATAATCGTAATCAGTGCCGGGTTGGCAAACCCGGACAGAAGGTCCGTCAGTGAAATCTCGCTGCCATCATAGGCAGTTGCACCGGGCAGGCTGAATAGCAGCAACAGGGCCGCAATGACGCTCACCGAGACAAGCTCCATCGACCACCGATCAAGTGTGTAGAATACAATCGTGACAGCGACGGCCGCGAGGCTCGCCCACATGGGCCAGTGAGCCAGAATATCTGCGGTCATTCAGCCTCCGGGGTGATTCTCATCGCGCGGATGAGTTTTATGCTGACTTTTCGCTGATGACCAGAACTATCGATATACGCCGATTGGCGCTGTCTTGCGGGGCGTTCTGTAATAGTGGCCGTGTATCTGCAAGGCCCGCCACGCTTTTGATCCTATCCTCAGCAACTCCGGCTTCTATCAGCAAACGCCGTGCCGAATTTGCGCGATCGGAAGACAATTCCCAGTTGGAATACCCGGCCGTCAGGCTGGGGTTGGAATCGGTATGACCTTCAATCATCACCGGGAAGGCAAGATATGAAATCGCTTCACCCGCCAGACGGGTCAATTGTTCGCCTGAAGCGTTCAACGAACCATCGCCACTCTCGAACAGCGGCGCTTCGGCCATATCCGATAGATCGATGCGCACGAGATTGGGTTCTGCCGTGATGGTGACGCTAGAGCCATAGGCCTGGAGGGAGGGGTCGATGCTGAGGATTTGAGCGACGGTTTTCGCGTCCATGACCGGATCATTGGCGGCAGTTTCGATTGTATCGGGCTTCGATCCGAATTGCTGCGCGAGGGCCTGCCGCTCGTCTGCGGTGACTCCATGAACGATCCACATGATCAGGAAAAAAGCACACAAAGCTGTCAGGAAGTCCGCATATGCCAACTTCCATGTGCCCAGCTTTCGGGCGGACGCTGAGGGCGTTCTGCCCTGTACGCGCCGGGATGAATAAGCTTCAGCCATACTTTTCCCAAAAGACCCTTCTGGTCTAGTGAACGCTCATAGGGCATCAGGGTGAATATCGATTGAGAATACCAGGTTGGATTTAGATGAAATTTGTTCGATCTAACCGATCTGCTTGAACAGGAGTGAGGCAATGGCGAAGACTGCTTTTCTGGGGCTTGGTGTGATGGGCTATCCGATGGCGGGCCATTTGGCAGCGGCAGGTCACGAGGTCACGGTCTGGAACCGGACCACTGAAAAAGCAGAGCAATGGACCTCAGATCATAGCGGAAAAGCGGCAGCGACCCCGGCAGAGGCTATTCGCGGCGCAGACTACGTTCTCCTTTGCCTCGGCGACGATCCGGATGTGCTGGTCGTCTACGACGCCATGGCAGCAGGGATTGAACCGGGGATGGTCATAGTTGATCACACCACCGCCAGCGCGCAACTCGCACGGGATCTTTATGAGCGGTCGGCAGGGGCCGGCGCGGCTTTCATTGATGCACCGATTTCCGGCGGGCAGGCAGGGGCGGAGAAAGGACAACTCACCATTATGTGCGGCGGCGATGGGGAGGCGTTCTCCCGCGCCGAAAGCGTGATGACCGCCTACGGAAAACGGATGACGCTGATCGGAGACAGTGGTGCCGGACAGCTCGCCAAGTCGGTCAATCAGATCTGTATTGCCGGGATCGTTCAAGGGCTCGCAGAAGGACTTCATTTTGCGGATCAGGCCGGGCTCGACATCGCCAAAGTCATTGAGGCGATTAGCGGCGGCGCGGCCCAAAGCTGGCAAATGGACAATCGCTGGGAGACCATGCGCGATGGCCACTATGAGCACGGGTTCGCCGTCGACTGGATGCGCAAGGATCTCCGCATCGCGCTTGATACAGCGCGCGCCAATGGTGCCAGCGTGCCTCTGACTGCCATGGTTGATCAATATTATGCCGATATCCAGGCCATGGGCGGTAATCGGTGGGATACGAGCAGCCTGCTGGCCCGCTTGGGGCGGAGCAACGGCTGATGACGCCGCTCCAGATTGCTGACGCCGCGGGGGTGTTCGTGTTTGCCCTTTCGGGCGGTCTCGCGGCGTCCCGGCGCGGACTCGACCTGTTTGGCATTTTTGTCGTCTCGCTCATGCCAGCGATTGGCGGTGGGACCTTGCGAGATCTCCTGCTCGATCGCCCAGTCTTCTGGTTGCAGCATTCCGACACCATCCTGATCGCGCTTGCGGGGGGTGGTGTGTCGGCTCTTCTGGGAGAACGTATTGCGCGGTTCAAAACGCTGATTTGGTTCGACGCGCTCGGCATGGCGCTGTTCTGTGTCGTTGGGGCACAGGCTGCTCATGCGATGGGGCACAATCTGGTGGTCGTCGTCATGATGGGGACCATCACGGCCAGCTTTGGCGGCTTGTTGCGCGACGTCGTATGCAACGAAGTGCCGTTGATCCTCCGAGAAGATATTTACGCGACCGCAGCGCTGTTGGGGGCACTCGTCTTTTGGGTGGGTGTTACCTATGGACTAACCGTGCCTTGGGCGATGGCGATTGGCGGTGCAACAGCCTTCACAATTCGCGCTTTCGTCATCATCGTGAAGACCATCCAGCCAAAACTTCTGGTGGCGCCGTTCCGCAAGAAAACAAAGGACGATCAATGAGACGACTGGACCTCCACATCCGAGAAGGCGAGGCGTTCGAAACCGCGCTGCGGGCCATCAGGGCTGCCGATCCCATCGACTATGTAGTCATCCCGCTGGAGCAAAAAGATCGGCGCTATATCTCCGTCTTCCTGCGAGATGGAACGCGGCAAACCCTCGTGGACAATCTCCAGAGCGCTCTCGAGCAGGAAAGAGGCTGGCGGATATCTGTCGTGCCGATTGAGGCGACGGTTCCCGATATCCCCGAGGACAAGGAGTTGAAAAACAGCCGGGCATCTCAGCGCAAACTCGCTCTTCGCGAAGAAATCTATCAGGACGTGGCTGCGGATGCGAAGCTGGACCGGGATTTTCTGATCTTCGTCGTGTTGTCCACGATTGTTGCGGCCATTGGTCTGCATTCGAACAGCGTGGCAGGAGTGATTGGAGCCATGGTGATCGCCCCATTGCTCGGCCCTATCCTTGGATTTTCGCTGGGCGCGGCGCTTGGGGATCGAAAGCTTCTGTTCGGGGCAGCGCGTACGCTGGGGATAGGCGTGGCAGTCGCATTGTTATGCTCCATCCTGATCTCTTTCCTCATACAGGTTGATTTCTCGAGCCGGGAATTGATGTCTCGCGCCGAGGTCCGTCTGGATGGTATGGCCCTGGCCATCGCGGCTGGGGCCGCGGCGGCGCTCTCGCTGACACGCGGCGCAAACGCGACCCTCGTCGGCGTGATGGTGGCCGCGGCGCTGTTGCCTCCAGGGGCGGCTGTGGGCCTGTTTTTGGGGTCAGGAGAATTCGCGCTCGCGTCCCGCGCCGGGCTGCTGCTCTCGCTGAACGTCGCGAGCCTGGTATTGTCGGCTTTGGTGGTGTTCCGCCTCCGCAACATTCGTCCGCGATCCTGGCTCGAGCAGAAAGGGGCAGACCGGGCCATTGCAATCAATATGGCGCTGTCGGTTTTGCTCCTGGCGATCGCAATTGTGCTTATTCTCGTTCTGGATCTGGGCGCGACCGTCTCCATCGGCTAAACTCAAAAGAGGGAGGACACAGATGGCCAAAGCAGAAAACAAAACCAAGCCGACCGAAATTGATCCAAAAGACTTCGTCGCCGCCGTTGAATCTGACAGACGGCGCGCCGATGCAGAAGTGTTGCTCGACTTCTTTGAGCGCGTCACGGGTCTGCAGCCAAAAATGTGGGGCCCCAGCCTGATCGGCTATGGACGTTATCATTATAAGTATGAGAGCGGCCGGGAAGGGGATATGCTGATGACCGGGTTTAGCCCGCGAAAGGCCAATCTCGTCATGTACATTATGCCCGGCTATCGCGCAGAAGCGATGCAGGAAAAACTCTCACGCCTGGGCAAACACAAGCTCGGCAAGTCGTGCTTGTATATCAACAAGCTTGCCGATGTGGACATGGACGTGCTGGAAGAGATCGTTCGCGATGGCGTCGACTATATGCGCGAGAATTATGAAACCTTCGACGCGTGAGCGCGCGGTTTAGCGGGCGCGAGCCGCGTCAATCTTCTTGGCAAACCCAGTTGCTCCGAGGCAACGCACAGACAAGGTGCCAATCGCGGTGTGAACGTCGAGCACCGGTGTTCCCACACTGTTTCGAATTTCCACGCCTGTAATTCCGCGCAATGGGATGAAGACGCTCAAGGATTCCGGATCTTTATGGACGGCCTTGTTCAGAGTGTTGGGATGAAACTCGACGCACTCGTCGGTCAGATAGAGCGTGCCGCCGACCCAGTGCCCCCCCATGACCATCTTTGTTGCCTTGGCACCGATGCGTCCGCCTGCGCCGACCAACCGACTGGTGCGGTCGCCAAGCTCGGCATCTTTCAGTAAGGCCGTAGCCAGTTTTTTGGCGATTACATTCTCAGGTGGAAGCATAAGCCCTTCTCCGCACAGTCCGATCAGTAAATACCGCTGTGCAGGTTTTGACCAGAGGGATGGGCGCGCAGGCTTATCGTTGCGAGGGACCGCGTGCGGAATTGATCTCGGCGATAAAGCCATCTGCGCCCAGACATCTGATGGAGAGCGTATCGGCTGAAGTTTGCAGATCAATGATGGTTGCCACCGCGCCGAACCGCTTGGTGACACTGATAAGTTCGGACCACGGAATGACTATTCTCAGCTCCTCCATGTTTTTGAAGAATGGCTGATTGAGTTTCGAAGGGTGAAACTCGAACCCGGTCGATCTTAATTGCGCCTTACCAGAGATCCACTGACCTCCGATCATCATTTTGGAGAGTTTCGCGCTAATCTGTCCGTCCAGTCCCAGGATCATCTTGGATAGACGCCCCATTTTCGCTCCGTCCAGCAGGGCGCTAACGTTTTTCTCGACGAGGATTGGATCTGTTGGAGTCATGAGATGGTCTCCATGATAATCGGTGCGAAATTCGGTGCCCTAAGCTTGAAGTCTCTCAGCTGCAGCTTCTGCAAAATAAGTAATGATCCCACTCGCGCCAGCGCGTTTGAAGCTGAGCAGCGTTTCCATCATCACCCGTTCGCCATCAATCCAGCCGTTCTGGGCAGCTGCCTGAATCATCGCATACTCGCCTGAGACCTGAAAAGCGAAAGTCGGGATCGCGAATGTCTCCGAGACGCGCCGAACTATGTCGAGATAGGGCAGGCCAGGCTTCACCATGACCATGTCAGCGCCTTCCTGAATATCCAGCGCCACTTCGCGCAGGGCTTCGTCGGTATTGGCCGGGTCCTGTTGATAGGTCTTCTTGTCGCCGATCAGGGCCGTGGCAGATCCGATGGCTTCACGATAGGGGCCGTAAAACCCGCTCGCATATTTCGCCGCATAAGAGAGGATCATTGTATTGGTGAAACCTGTTTCTTCCAAAGCAGACCGGAGCGCACCAATGCGCCCATCCATCATGTCAGACGGAGCGACCACATCCGCACCGGCTTGTGCCTGTACCAGAGCCTGTTCGAGCAGCACCGCCGTGGTCTCGTCATTCAGAACATAGCCAGCCTCATCGATCAGGCCGTCATGCCCATGACTGGTGAACGGGTCGAGCGCGACGTCGCAAATGATTCCAACCTCAGGCGCTGCGTCTTTCATGGCCTTGATCACCGTGGGGACAAGACCCTCAGGGTTGAGGCTCTCGCTGCCATCCTCATCCTTCTTCGCAGGGTCAATATGCGGAAAGATTGCGATCGCGGGGATTCCGAGTTTAGCAGCGCGCTTGGCCGCGGCGGCGGCCTCTGCGACGTTCAGCCGTTCCACGCCCGGCATCGCAGAAACCGGAATGCGGCCTTCCTCGCCATCATGGACAACCATGGACCAGATAAGATCTGCGGGTGTCAGCACATTCTCTGACGTCAGATTTCGAATCCAGCTGGACTGGCGAAGTCGACGCAGGCGCGTGGCGGGAAAGGATTGTGGAAATGGTGTCGTCATAGGTTGGCGATAGCCGTCCTGACGTGTGGGATCAACGTCTGAAACGCGTCAATTCTTCTACACTATCAATCGGCTGGCGTGCGCCGGATGCCAAAGCGGAACAGGCTGCGGCGAACCTTGCGACGCATGAAACAGCGTTTGGTCACGTCCATGAATGGCTTTTGCGCCTCCTCGATCTCGACCATGTACGGTTCAAGATTGTCCCGCGGGATCTCACGGAAGCCGAGCGAGGCGTAAAAAGGGCCGTTCCAGGCAAGGTCGCGAAATGTCGAGAGACTGACATGCGGAAGTTTGCGGTTCTCGGCTTCTGCCAGCGTTCGGATGACCAGGGCCCGACCGAGCCCTTTTTGTCCATGATCAGGGTGAACACTGACCTGGTCCAGATACAGTCCGCTTCCGCGTGGCCGGATCAGCGCAAAGCCGATGGTCCAATCATGCTGGTTTCGCGCAACGAAGACGTTGCCTGCCGGAATCTCTATTTCCAGGACCTCCGCGGGTACGTGATCGGCGAGCGCCTCAGCCGTCAGCAGCCCGGTCGGTTCGAAAAGGGCAGATGCAGCCTTATCGACCGAGATGAGCGCAGGAATATCATCCAGCTCTGCGGAGGTTATGGAATATCCTTCCGGAAGATCAGACATTGACGCAGATTTCTCCTATGGCATTGCTGCCGCTGAATCAGCATAGACGAGGCGTTTTCCGATGACCACAAGATTGAGCGAAGAACAGGTCATGATCCAGGACATGGCGAAACGGTTCGCCGCTGATCGCCTGGCACCGCACACATCAGAGTGGGATGAGACCAAACACTTCCCGGTCGACGTCATCAGGGAAACAGCCAGTCTGGGTTTTGCCGGAATCTATGTTGGCGAGGATGTAGGCGGTTCAGCGTTGGGGCGTCTGGACGCCGCCTTGATCTTTGAGCAGCTCTCCTACGGCGATGTTTCGACCGCGGCTTTCATTTCGATCCACAACATGGCGAGCTGGATGATCGATCGGTTTGGTTCGGACGCTCAGCGCAAGGAATGGCTGCCCAAGCTGACCAGCATGGACCTGATCGCGTCCTACTGCCTGACCGAGCCCGGCTCCGGATCGGATGCAGTCGCAATGAAAACGACGGCGGTCCGAGACGGTGATACATATGTATTGAACGGCTCGAAGCAGTTTATCTCGGGGGCGGGTACCAGCGACGTGTACGTACTCATGGCCAAGACTTCTGACGAGGGCGCGCGGGGCGTCTCTGCCTTCATCATTCCGCTCGGTACGCCGGGCCTCAGCTTTGGCGGAAATGAAAAGAAGATGGGCTGGAACTCTCAGCCAACGCGGCAGGTTCTGCTGGATGATGTGAGGATTCCTGCGTCCAATCGCATTGGCGAAGAAGGGCATGGGTTCAAATTCGCCATGGCCGGACTTGATGGTGGGCGCCTGAATATCGCCGCCTGCTCGCTTGGCGGGGCCCAACGCGCGCTGGATAAAGCGCTGGCATATGCCAAGGAACGCGAGCAGTTCGGACAACCGATCGCCAATTTCCAGGCGACACAATTCAAGCTCGCCGACATGGAAACCGAACTCCAGGCGGCCCGCGTTATGCTTTACGAGGCCGCGGCGAAACTCGATGCTAAAGCGCCAGACGCCACTCGGTGGTGCGCGATGGCAAAACGGTTCGTCACTGATACTGGCTTCAAAGTCGCGAATAATGCCCTGCAAATCCATGGCGGTTATGGCTACCTCGCGGAGTATGGCGTGGAACAAACTGTCCGTGATTTGCGGGTTCATCAGATCCTTGAAGGCACGAATGAAATCATGCGCGTGATCATCAGCCGGGACATGCTGAAAGAGTAGATCCTAAACCTGGTCCGCGAATCCCTGTATCCATTACTTCATGGATGACGGGGCAGCCATCGTAGAGCTCGCGACCCTCCGCGAGATTTGTAGCGCAGAGATGCAGTGTCTGCGCGGTTTTCTCAGCCTCAATGATGTGGGAATTGACGAAGACGTCGCGAAGACGCGGATTGTTCGGTTCAATGTCTTCAGCCCATCGCATTTCGCGATTGTACCCGTTTTGCGCATGTCGACGGACGATGAGGACGGCCTGGGGATTTGTCTCTCACAAGTCGTGGTGAGTCCGCGCTGTCCGCCGATCATGGGGGAAACGGCGATCGTATCGCCGCTTTCCGGCCTGTTGCTGGAGAATGAAGAGCAAATCGTGCTCAACGCCTTCCTTGCGGCGAAATCTGCGCTCCCTCATTAGGCCTGCCGTCCGGTCAATCTGGAACGATTATTGACTGATGACTGAAGGCCTTTGACGTCTCCAACGGAATTCTCCTAAACTCGTTTGTCAGACGCTCCCAGAAGATGGAGCCAAGGGAGGAAGCATATGCAAATCACGGC